>JAAZVD010000274.1 GCA_018623785.1 Bacteroidota bacterium
CCTCGGTCCATGGACCACTGGGAGGGATTGCCGTACCATGATTGCAATGATGCCACTTCTTCTCCCGTCAAAGAACCGGTCTCCGTGCTTGCTTCGATCAAAGCACAGAAATTGGACAGGGTGAAAAGGGGAACGCCAGCCTTTGCAAATGCCTCGTCAGCGCTCGGAAGTGCGTAGGTAAAAATGGCCAAGATGGCTTCGACGTGTACACCAGCATTCGAAAGCGGAGCCAGCACAGCCGTGGATGACATCCCGGTCGAAACAAGATCTTCAATGACCACTGCATGCGATCCTTCGGGCGCAAGACCCTCAACCTGATTCCCCCGTCCATGCTCCTTGGCCTGGGAGCGCACATACGCCATAGGCAGGCCGAGCCGATCGGCCAACCAAGCCGCATGTGGAATCCCAGCAGTGGCCGTACCAATCACGACATCGCACGAAATACTTTTTTCCCGAATCACAGCATCAAACCCGGCAGCGATTTCGGCTCGTGCGTCAGGGTAACCAAGGGTTAGCCGATTGTCACAGTACACGGGTGACAGGCGACCTGACGCCCAGGTATACGGATTGGATGGTGACAGACTGACAGCGCCGATACGCAACAGGTGACGTGCAATGCGCAACGCACGCTCGTGGCCTGCTGTCGATTTTGAACGATCAGTTTCCATACGATCCTGCTTCCTCGCTAATCCCGGGGTTGATGAAATACTCGATACCGGTCCAAACCGTAACCAGCGTCACCACTACGAGTGCCCAGAAGATGGCGCTGGTATCAAGCAGGGCCTGCACCATCGACGAAAGTGGCTCTACGGTATGCGCAGCCGTAAGAAGCAGCAAAACGGCAATCAAAAAGGTCAACTGCGCGGCGGTTTTCCACTTGGCATACCGGCTCGTAGTCAGAATCTGCCCCTTCCGCTTGAGATAGATACGGTAGGCTGTTACGGCCAGATCGCGAAGCGCAATGATCGCAACCAACCACCATGCTACGGTTGCCGGCAAGACAAAAATCAGCGCCGAGAAGGTTCCAAGCACAAGCACCTTGTCAGCAATGGGATCAAGGAACTGCCCCAATTTGGACCCGGCACCGAACCGACGGGCCAACTGCCCATCCGCCCAGTCTGAGATCGAGGCGTATACAAACAGCCCCAGCGCCCAGGCATAACCTGCCAGGGTGTCAGCGAAAAGCAGCAGGAGCAGAATCGGGGTGACCACCATTCGGGTGATGGTCAGGACGTTCGGTACGTGCTTCATATCGGCGAGGGACGGAGCCCCAATATAGGCATGATTCGTCGCTCCTTACAGACGAAGCCGGCAACAATTGCTGACATTATGTCCGAATTTCAGAATCGGCACGGTGCTTGTTCCGGGGATAAGCGTACACCCTCAGGGTGTCTATCTGACAAACTTGACAGTCTCGCAATACTCTCAGACCAACAAAACAGTCCCGATGGGAAAGATCATAGGCATTGACCTCGGAACCACGAACTCGGTGGTAGCCGTCATGGAAGGCGGTGAACCGACCGTCATAACCAACGCCGAGGGCGCACGCACGACGCCTTCCATCATCGCCTTCAAAAAGGATGGAGAGCGCCTCGTGGGCGCACCGGCCAAGCGACAAGCCATTACCAACCCGGCGCACACCATCTTTTCCATCAAGCGGTTCATGGGCCGTACGTTCGGAGAAGTGGGTTCAGAACTGAAGACGGTACCGTACGATGTCGTCAAAGGCGACAACGACACGGCCCGGGTCAAGATCGATGACCGCGTCTATACGCCGCAGGAAATTTCCGCCATGGTGCTCGGCAAGCTGAAGCAAACCGCGGAAGACTATCTGGGCGAAAAAGTAACCGAGGCCGTCATCACCGTTCCAGCCTACTTCAACGATGCACAGCGGACGGCAACGAAAGAGGCTGGTGAAATTGCCGGACTGAAAGTACGCCGCATCATCAACGAGCCCACAGCAGCCGCCCTTGCCTATGGGTTGGACAAGAAAGACTCGGAAGAGATGGTAGCCGTCTTCGACCTCGGTGGTGGGACGTATGACATCTCCATTCTGGAGCTGGGAGATGGGGTTTTCGAGGTGAAATCCACCAATGGGGACTCACACCTGGGTGGAGACGACTTCGACCAACGCCTGATCGACTGGATCGCAGACGAGTTCAACAAGGACGAAGGCATCGACCTGCGCAAAGACGCGATGGCCCTTCAGCGCCTCAAAGAGGCAGCAGAAAAAGCCAAGGTCGAACTCTCCTCCTCGACCCAGACGACCATCAACCTGCCCTTTATCACGGCTACCCAGGATGGTCCGAAACACTTGACGCTGGACTTGACCCGAGCAAAATTCGAGCAACTCGTGGACGAGCTGGTCAAGCGCACTATCCCTCCGATGGAAAAAGCGCTCAAAGATGCAGGCTTGTCCAAGGATCAGATCGACGAGGTCATCCTGGTGGGTGGTTCTTCGCGCATTCCAAAGATTCAGGAAGTGGTCGAAGCCTTCTTTGGCAAAAAGCCGAACCGTTCGGTCAACCCGGACGAGGTCGTATCGGTGGGTGCCGCCATTCAAGGCGGGGTACTCTCGGGCGATGTCTCGGATGTGCTGCTTCTGGACGTCACGCCGCTCAATCTGGGTATCGAAACACTGGGTGGTGTGGCTACGTCGTTGATCTCGGCCAATACGACCATCCCGACCAAAAAAAGTGAGACATTCTCCACCGCAGCGGATAATCAACCCAGTGTGGAAATCCATGTGCTGCAGGGCGATCGTTCCATGGCTGCCGACAACCGCACCATCGGTCGTTTCCACCTTGACGGTATTCCGCCTTCACCACGCGGGATGCCTCAAATCGAAGTCACTTTCGACATCGATGCCAATGGTATTCTGAGCGTTTCGGCTAAGGACAAGGCTACCGGCAAGGAACAGTCCATCCGTATCGAAGCCTCTTCAGGTCTTACCGAACAGGAAATCGAAAAAATGCGCACCGATGCCAAGAGTCACGCCGACGAGGACAAGAAGCGTCGCGAAGAG
>JAAZVD010000275.1 GCA_018623785.1 Bacteroidota bacterium
ACCGAGCCGGATCACGGTTCGGATCCAGGCTCCATGGTTACAACGGCCATTCGCGGCGATGGGGGGTTCATCCTGAACGGCGCCAAGATGTGGATCACGAATTCGCCAATCGCCGATGTCTTCGTGGTGTGGGCCAAGCTCAAGGAGAATCCCGGTGACAAAGGAGTGATTCGGGGCTTCGTGCTGGAGAAAGGCATGGAGGGCCTCTCCGCACCCGTAACCCACAATAAAATGTCGTTGCGGGCTTCCCACACCGGGGAGATTGTCATGGACAATGTGTTCGTGCCTGAGGAGAACATGTTTCCGGATGTAACGGGTCTCAGAGGGCCGTTCTCGTGTCTGAACAATGCACGTTACGGGATAGTCTGGGGTACCTTGGGCGCTGCCGAAAATTGCTATTCTCGCGCTCGACAGTATGTCATGGAGCGCAAGCAATTCGGCTATCCGCTTGGCTCAATGCAGTTGGTCCAGACCAAGTTGGCCAACATGGTAACTGACATTACCCAGATGCAGCTGTTGGCGTGGCGATTGGGTGAGCTCAAGGATGCCGGTCAGGCTCATCCGTCGATGATATCGCTGGCCAAACGCAATAATTGCGGGCGTGCGTTGGATGTTGCCCGTGTTGCAAGGGATATGATGGGTGGCAATGGTATTACCGGCGAGTACCGCGTTATCCATCATTTGGTCAACCTCGAAAGCGTGAATACCTACGAGGGTACCTACGATATCCATGGTCTCATCCTTGGTCGTGAGCTGACAGGCATTCAGTCCTTCATGCCGAGAGGAAACGATTTGTAGTTGCTGACGAAGGGGCTTACCCGGTGTTCAGGCCCACCCGGTTTTCAGGTATTTACGAGGTGCGCAACCCGGCCTCAGGGTGTGACGTACACACCGGCGGTCGGTTCGTAACCAATCCTAACTGGGTCGCTACATGAGTATTGCTGTTGTTGCCATGATTCTTGGCTTTACCTTGATCGTAGTCAAGATGGGGCTGGACTACTCCAAGGCGCGTTTGGAATCGCTCCCCGATGCGCCGGCTGATACCAGTATTCTCGTGTCGGAGCTCGAGGAGATGATCAGCACCGCGGTTGCCGATGCCATCGTACCACTCGAGTCACGCATTAAGCACCTGGAAGTCCTGTACCTGCCACCAGCGGAAACTCCTGCGGCGTTACCGCCTCCTCGGGACGATGAACAAAGGGCGTCATCCAATGATGGGGACAGTGCATCCTGACGCAATGAACAGTGCACCCCGCGTGATGAACGAAGCACTCTGCGTGTTGAACAGAGCACTCCACGTGACGAACGAAGCACACCAGTCCATCCGTTGTCACACAACCCTGTTTCGCCACCCGAAATGAAACGATACCATTGCCATGCCTGAAGAATTCTTTGTCCTCTTCATGCTGCTCGTACTGAGTACGTTCGGTCTGGCACTGGTGTCCATGATCCTGCGGCATCGCCGCAAGCAAAAGTCTGCAGTCGGGGCCGCCAGCGGATCGAGTATGACCACGTCAGAGCTTGAATCCATGATGCGCAGGGCCGTCGAGGACGCTACGGCCCCGCTGGCGGCCAAGATTGAAAGCCTTGAAATGGAACTCGTCACGTACGGATCCGAGCGGAAGTATCTAGGCGCACACGATGCATCGACGCGTATTCCGTTGGATGAAGGGCAGGAAGTGCAGGAGGTAGAGCCGATGGCTGCCCGGAGTAAGAACCGTGGATAGCGTGAAAGGCCTCGTTCTTCGCTCTACCGGTAGTCGGCACGAGGTACTGACCGATGAGGGTGTCATCTCCTGCACGATTAGGGGTAAGTTCCGGTTACAGGAAGAGGACGCCACCAATCCCGTAGTCATCGGCGACCGGGTGGACATACAGATAAACAATGACGGCAGTGGCGTCATTGTGGAACGGATGGAGCGACACGGCAAACTCAGTCGACGAGCAGCGGGCCGGAAGGTTGGTCGAGAGCATGTTTTGATTGCCAATCTGGATAAAGCCTGGGTCGTTCAAAGTGTGCGCAAGCCCCGCATGAACCCTGGCTTCATTGACCGTTTCCTCGTCATGGCAGAGTACCGGGGTATTGAGGCCGGTATCATTCTGAACAAGATGGACCTGATGGATGAGCGCGCTGAAGACTATATCGCCTTCTTTGTCGAATTGTATTCCGGGTTGGGGTATCCGATGATGTTCACATCCATCGAGACAGGCGAGGGGATTGAGGAGCTGCGCTCGGCCATGGATTCAGGTATCCACGTACTCGTCGGGCCATCGGGTGTAGGGAAGTCATCCCTTTTGAATGCCCTGCGGCCGAATCTGGAGCTGCGGACCGGTGGTATCAGTGAATCCACGCAGAAGGGCAAGCACACCACTACCTACGCTGAACTGGTGCCTATCGGTGCATTGCGGATGGACGCAGGCTTTATTGGAGACACGCCCGGCTTGAGGGAATTTGGTCTGGTCGATATCCAGGCGGGGGAGCTGTCGCACTACTTCGTTGAATTCCGGGACCACTTGAACGAGTGTCGCTTTCCCAACTGCACGCACGACCACGAACCCGGCTGTCGCATAAAGGAGCTGGTCGACGAGGACGTTTTGGCCGTGGAACGCTACGAGAGCTACATCAACATGCTGCGTTCGGTTCAGCTGGGGGACCAGGACGTAGGTCGTTGAGGCAACGCTCGTTACGTTGCCTTCTTTTTGCGTCCAGCCCGCTTTTTCTTGGTGGTAGCCTTGGCGTTGAGGAGTTCCACGGCCTCATCAAGCGTCAGGGATTCCGCCGGCTTATTCTTTGGCAGCGAAGCGTTAACCCGTTGGTGCTTGACATACGGGCCATAGCGCCCAGCCCAGACCTCTATCATCTCACCAGATTCGGGGTGTTCGCCAACAACGCGAAGAGGCTTGTTGCTGGCTTCCTTCTTGGCAATAAGCTCAAGTGCGCGATCGTAGCCGATGCTCAGAATGTCATCGTCCTTAGTAAGTGAAGCAAAGACCGAACCGTGCTGCACATACGG
>JAAZVD010000276.1 GCA_018623785.1 Bacteroidota bacterium
GCCTTGAAATCCTACATTTGGCCGTTCCCCACTATTGATCCCTGCAGAAAACGGCACCACCATGGAATTCACCGGACTGGATACGATCGTCTTCGTGACCTACGCCATCGGCATCGTTGCCCTCGGCCTATGGGTCTCTCGCCGCAAGGAAGGCCATGAACGCACGTCGACCGATTACTTCCTGGCCGGCAAGAACCTGCCATTCTGGGCCATCGGCGCTTCGCTGATTGCCTCGAACATCTCGGCCGAGCAGTTCATCGGTATGTCGGGATCGGGCTTCAGGGTGGGGCTAGCCATTGCCACGTATGAGTGGATGGCGGCCGTCACACTGCTCGTTATTGCTTGGTTCTTCCTGCCCATCTATCTCGAGAAGGGCATTTTCACGATGCCGCAGTTCCTCGAGAAGCGCTACGACAGCCGCGTTCGCACGCTCCTGGCCGTCTTCTGGCTGCTGGTCTACGTATTCGTCAACCTGACGAGCGTACTCTACCTCGGTGCGCTGGCTTTGAATGGCATCATGGGCATCTCGCTCATGACCGGCATTATTGGTCTGGCCCTCTTCGCGACGATCTACTCAGTCTACGGCGGCCTTCAGGCCGTGGCGTGGACCGATGTCGTACAGGTCATCGTGCTGATCGGCGGCGGCCTGTTGACCACTTGGCTGGCACTCGATGCCTATGGCGGAGATGCAGGCGTCATTGCCGGGTTCTCGCAACTGTTGACGGACGCCGGGGACCAGTTCAACATGATTCTCTTCGAAGGCGAACTCATGTACACGGACGATGCCGGCCTGACGCAGGATGCCTACGACCTGCTGCCGGGACTGGGCGTGCTGCTGGGCGGTATGTGGGTGGCAAACCTTTTTTACTGGGGCTGCAACCAGTACATCATCCAGCGGGCCCTCGCGGCCAAGAGCCTGAAGGAAGCCCGCCGCGGGCTGGTCTTCGCAGGCTACCTGAAGCTGCTCCTTCCCCTTATCGTGGTCATTCCGGGGATCGTGGCCTACGCGCTGGACGCACCCATTGACAAAGCAGATCAGGCCTACCCCTGGCTGCTGGGCAATTATCTGGGTCCGGGGCTGACCGGCCTGGCCGTCGCGGCCCTAGCCGCGGCCATTGTCTCCTCGCTGGCGTCCATGATGAACTCGACGTCCACCATTTTCACGATGGACATCTACAAGTCCATCCTGCACACCGACGCCCCGGAGCACAAGCTGGTGCAGATCGGTCGCACGACGAGCGTGATTGCCATCGTGATTGCCGCGCTGGCTGCCTACCCGCTGCTCGGTCAGATTGATCAGGCCTTCCAGTATATCCAGGAATACACGGGCTTCATCAGCCCGGGCGTGCTGGCGGTCTTCATGATGGGGCTGTTCTACAAGAAAGCCTCGGCCAACGCGGCGTTGTGGACGGCGATGTTATCCATTCCGCTCTCGGCAGCGATGAAGTTCCTGACACCCGATGTGCCATTCCTGACGCGCATGGGTTGGGTGTTCGTGATTTCCGTCGTGATGATTGTAGTCCTCTCCTGGCTGGAGAACAGAGGCAAGGACAGCGACAAGGCTATTTCGCTCTCAGGTATCCAACTCGGTGGCGACCCGGTTTTCACCCTGGCCTCCTTCGGCATCTTGGGCATCACGGCCGCCCTCTACGCTATCTTCTGGTAGGCTTACCGGAAAACAAGGGGCATAACCTTCCGGTCCCGCTCTGACCGCACTACGAGAAAGTAGACCCCTGCCGCGAGATCCGGCAGGTCGAGTGACGTCTGAACGGTTTCGCCGACGGCCAGCCAGCGATCCAGTACGCCGGCCACCCTCCGCCCGTCCGGAGCCACGAGATCGGCCGTCACCCGACCGGCCTCAGCGGCCGTGATCCGGGCTGTTCGCGTTCCCACGCCGGGATTGGGCCATACTTCAGCACGGACCAGCGTCGGGAGTTCGCCCTCTTCCACGGCCGTGCCCGCCCCGAATCCGATGCGCCAGATGCGCAGGTTTGAGCCAAACTCGAGCACGTAGAGCGCATCATCAACAAGAACGGCGTCAATGGGATTGGTGAATCCCGTCACGAGTCGCTCCGCCGTCAGCAGTGGGCCTTGGTCGTCCTCGGAAATGACCAGATGGAGCAAGTCCTCGCCCTCACCGGGATAGGGTGCCATCAGATCGCTCTCCGAGCCGGTCCAGCTGAGCATCAGCGCATTGGAGGTGAACGGCGCCGGCAGCGTGGCCGAGGCATCGAAGACCAGACCGAGGGGCGAGCGGTGGGAAGTAAACGTACCCATGGTCCGCCCGGTATCGTCAGCGTCCAGAATGAGGCCACTGGCCGGGTCCCGATACAGATTGGCATCGGGACCCATATTGCGAACCGGGTCGGTGAAGGTAACCCCGGTCGGCGGGGTAGGGTAGGTCGGATCGTTGTAGAAATACCCGTTCTTGACCGCGAAAGCATTCGCATTGAGCAGCAGGTCCGACGACGGATCGTAGGAGGAGAACTGCATGGGGGTATCTGTCAACCCCATCCGCCAGGGGAACCCGTAGTGCCTTCCCTCCTCAAGCAGGTTGAGTTCTTCTTCATCATCCCGATCGCCCGAGTTCTCTGTTCCAAAGAGTCGGCCCTGCCCGTCGAATGCCAGGGAAAACGAATTACGCGTGCCGTCGGCAAAGAGATAACCGCCCTCGATCAGGGCGCCCGCGTCATTGGGGAGCATGAGGTCGGTGGCATCCGCCGGAATGCGCAGGATGGCCGACGTGAGCGGCGTCTCCCTGATCCCTGGAAACTGCCCACCGTTTTCCTGCAACTCCCCATGGTCGGTGCGTGAACCGCTATTGATGTAGAGATGCGCCCCGTCGGGACTGACCACGATGGCATTCATGTTGTGGTCGAAGGGTGTTGCCGAGCGCGGGTAGGGCTCCGTAGTCATGACCGTCGTCCAAACATGCCCGCCCGATCCATCAGGTATGCCGCGACGCACCACACCCACATTGTACCCAGGATACGATCCGGCATCGTTCCC
>JAAZVD010000277.1 GCA_018623785.1 Bacteroidota bacterium
CCTGCCCCTGGGTCTGGGCCGAAACGTTGGTCAAACCACCCGGGAAAGCTGTCAGTGAGGAGGGGTCCTGATTGTTGAAATACGTCACTTGCGTCTGGAGGCTACCTTGCAGCGGGGCGCCAGAGGCTGTCGTCAGCTGCGTCGACGGCGGCAGCGCAACAGAGGCTGAACCACCGGTGGTCGCATCCGGCTGGGTGGCCACCTGAATTGCCTGGGAAGTGACGCCGTTGGAAGCATTGCCTGTTGCCTGGGACTGCGTTACCACGCCCGTAGGGGGTGCGGACTCTGCCACCATGAGGACGTTTATTTGGTAATCGCCCACCTTGTCGGTGACGACTTTCTGCAAGGTCTCCTCGTACCCGTCTGCCTTCGCGTAGATCGAAAATTGGACCAACGACTCGCCGGAGGGAACGCGACTGTCAGACAGGCCAACCGTAAAGAAGCCATCATTGACGACGAACTCGCTGATCTGCTCGAAAAAAATCGGGTCAATGACGGAGCTCGCATCTGCGCCGATAAATGCAACGCGAGTGGGGACGGCAAGATCATCACCCGTCGCAGCGTCCTGGAGCTGCACCGAGTAGGTGGTTTCAACACCCGGGATATCGAGAGCAACTGCAATTTTGTCCTCCAGGTTTTCAAAACCGGAAAGGTCACAGCTCGTCAAAAGGGCGCTGGCCGCGAAGAGTGATACAGCAGCAACTTTAGTTTTCGTTTTCATGATGCGGTAAACAGCTTTAAGTCGGAAATGTTGGAGAGAGATCTCCCGGCGACATCGAAACCGGGAGCGAGCCTGTTACAGCCGGATGGACAGGCCGAGTGATACAACCGGGAAGATCTTCAAACCATCAAGGGCCTCCTGGATCACATCCTCATTCTCAGTGGCGGTGGGGGCGATCATTCCCGTACCGCTCATGGAAACGGTCGGAGGCCCGCTGAACACAACACCTGCGTCAAAGAGCAATCCGACCCGACTCCCGCGGGTCGGGTTTCCGAAGCCGATACCGGCATACGGCCGGATGCTTGCCTCGTAGCCGAGTTCAGCTGACAACGAACCAATCTCCTCCTGACTGAAGGTCCGCGCCTGTACCGTGTACGAATCGGTAGGCATTCCGGATACCGACACCTTGGAGTCGTTGTACGTTGCCCCCACCGTTATTCTCAGGCCGTTTTCGAATGGAAAAAGGTCAGCCATCAGACTGCCCGTCAGCAGGGTAGCATCGCCAGCGAATTCCACGTCAACGTTTTCGTCCTCGAGCGTGACTTCAGGAACGGCAAGTGAAAAGGTGGTCCCACCCACCCTGATGTTCAGGAAAGACGAGATGCCGATAGAGACATCAGCGCCAGGTCCCAGGCTGCCCGCACGCACGCCAAGACCGAGATTCTGGGAGAAGGCGGGGGTCACTGTGATCGCCGCGAGAAGGAAAGCGAATGCGTACTTCATAGTAGAGCCACTATTTATGAGATGCCCGGAAGGTGCCATTGAACCGCCCCCAGGAGTTGTTGCCCCTGGCTGAGAGTAAGGATTATTCGGCCCAACGTCATGGAAGTTATGCCTTTAAACGTATTTCTGCACGAACAATGGCCGAGGGAAACCAAAATTAACGCCGCTACGGGCATTGATGAGAAACAGAAGCCCGCCGATGCAGGCCAAATTTCAAGATTGGCGGAAGAATACAGCACAAGAAGCCCACAAGGCGCCAACCGGACACAAAAAGGGCCCCGAAGCGTGTCAGGGAGGGTTTTTGATGCGTCCTGCAATTGACCAGTCTCCGCAATAGTCGTATTTTAGCGGTCTGCGTCATTTTTCCGGCACCCCACCGACGGCACACAGCCATCACGCCGGACTTGATAAACCGAGAGCACCCACGCCCTCAAAACGCTTCCCGAGTCCCGATGGACATCAACAGTTTCAAAACAATCAGTGCCAAAGCAGGCAATATTGAGCGTGCCTGGCACGTGGTCGATGCCGAAAACATGGTGGTCGGTCGCCTTGCATCCCAAGTAGCCAGCATCCTGCGCGGCAAGCACAAGCCGAATTTCACCCCGCATGTCGATTGTGGAGACTTCGTGATTGTCGTCAACGCTGAAAAAGTGCGCTTTACCGGTCAGAAAGAGACTGATAAGGAGTACTTCCGTCACACCGGTTATCCGGGTGGAGGACGCGTTCGTACGCCCAAAGAAGTGCGTGAAAGCAAGCCTACATTCATGGTTCAGAATGCCGTCAAAGGCATGCTCCCCAAAGGAGTCCTGGGTCGCGAGATGTTCCGCAAGCTGAAGGTTTATGCCGGCAGCGAACACCCGCATGGCGCTCAGCAGCCGCAGGCGCTCGAACTCTGATCGCGCGCTCCCCGAGTAACCGCAATAACCATCTGTCATGGCAACAGCCCTTACACAGTTCAACGCAGTAGGACGCCGCAAGAATGCGGTCGCCCGCGTATACCTGCGCCCGAACGGTTCCGGCAAGATTGTAGTCAACAAGCGTGACTACACCGAATACTTCCCGACCGTGTGGCGCCAGACGGCCGTCACGTCTCCTTTCAAGGTTACCGAAACCGAAGGAAAGTTTGATGTCGTCGTCAACGCGCGTGGTGGCGGTATGACGGGTCAGGCCGAAGCCATCCGGCTTGGTATTTCCCGCGCGCTGGTATCCTTTGATGACGAACTGAAGAAACCGCTGCGCGATGCCGGCTTCATGACGCGCGATCCTCGTATGGTCGAGCGCAAGAAATACGGTCAGCCCAAGGCCCGCAAGCGTTTCCAGTTCTCGAAGCGTTAATCGCCTTTTTTCGACCGGTTGGAGCCTTGGCCCCAACCGGTCTTTTCATCACACATACATCCGGATACCTGCCGGGGTGATCGGGACTTGCGTTCCGATTTCGGTGGGTGCGTGAAGGATGTAGCGGATCAACCCGATCAAAAAAATGAGCGACAGCAAAGAGCAGTCGGCGCACCGCGCGTCGATCGAAGCCCTGCTGAAGGCAGGCACTCACTTCGGCCAC
>JAAZVD010000278.1 GCA_018623785.1 Bacteroidota bacterium
CACGCAAGCCATTCGTTGGAGCGCTCCCAACCGTCGGGGAGCCCCAGGGAGGTTGCCAGTTCGGGGGAATGTGCCAGAAGCGCAGGCTTCGAAACGGCCTCCGGCATCACGAGAGACCAGGCTACCCTGGCAGTATCCCGACGGCGGGTGTCTCCGGAGGTATCTCCGGGAAGCGCATCGACATATCGGTGGTCAAACTCCACGCTCAGTCCTCTGGATACTCTATGTGGGTTACTTCGAGGGTTTCTTCCACGCCGCCCATCATCAAGGTTGCCGTCCCACCGAGTTTACATCCTGTCAGGGCGCGGGCCAGCGGTGCCACCCAACCCACGCGCATGGTAGCGATGTCGGCTTCATCCACACCTACAATACGGAAGGTGCGCTCCAGACCCGGCTTACGGCCCTTGATGGTCTTCGTCGTGACGCGCGCGCCGAAGCGGACTTCATCCGTTGGTTGATCGGCCGGCCGCACCACCTTGGCACTCTTGCAGCGCGCTTCGAGGTCGCGGATCTTGCCGCGGACAATGGTCAGGGATCGATTGCGGTCTTCGCTGTGGGGGTCGCCCTTCTTCAAGTGCTCGCGCTCCGCTTCCAGTTCAATCAATTCCTCATCCAAAAGGCGTTTGCCCCGCGGCGTAACGAAATTGACGGCACCGGCGGGAAGAGGGGCTCGCGGCGGGATGTAGACATCGCCACTGGGCGCGTCTTCGTTGACGAACGCTCGGGACATGGAGCCGTTGGTTTGGGGCTAGTCCGCCGCTTCTGCCGGCAGGTAATCTTCGCCCGGATTGATGAAGAGGTTTTCCTCCCACGTGTACTGCTGGTCGTGCAGCTCTTTATAGCGTCCGGCCTCCTGCATCAGCTCGGCGTGGGTACCGCACTCGACGATCTGGCCCTCTTCGAGCACTACGATCTGGTCCGCACTACGGATGGTGGAGAGGCGGTGGGCAATCACGAAGGTGGTCCGACCCGCCCTGAGGGAAGCGAATCCGGCCTGAATGAGCGCCTCGCTCTCCGAATCCAGGCTTGATGTTGCCTCATCGAGCACCAGGATACGCGGATTGGCCAGGATAGCGCGGGCAATGGCAATGCGTTGACGCTGTCCACCGGAAAGCTTGATGCCCCGCTCCCCGACGACCGTATCGTAGCCATCCGGGAAGTCCGTCACGAACTGATGGCAATTAGCCAGCTCAGCGGCGCGTTGGACCTCTTCCTGGGAAGCATCGGGTTTGGCAAAACGGATGTTGTCCGCCACCGTACCGTCGAAGAGGAAGTTTTCCTGCAGCACCACTCCCAGATGTGAGCGGAAGTCATGCAGGCGAACCGATGTCAGATCCTTGCCATCGATCAGGACACGGCCGCTATCGGGCCGGTTAAAGGCCATCACGAGGCTCACCAGCGTGCTCTTGCCCGATCCACTGGACCCGACGAGGGCTGTTGTGGTGCCTGCCTCGGCCTGGAGGGAGACGCCCTTCAGGACAGGTACGTCTTCTTCGTAGGCGAAGTGGACGTTGTCCAGTTCAATGCGGCCCTCGACCGCCGTCAGCGGGTCCCGGCTCTCATCTTCTTCGTCCTCGGTCGGGTGCTCCATCAGCTCGCGGATACGGTCCAGGCCGGCAAACGCCTCCGAGACCTGCGTTCCAATGGCAGCCAGTTGGATGATGGGCGCAGCCAGCAGGCCGATCAGGAAGATGTACATGACGAAGTCTCCCATCGTCATGCTGCCCGATGCAATGGCATTGCCACCGACCGTGATCATGAGGATGCCTACACCACCGATGACGATACCGGCAAAGGTGGAGATGGCCGCGCGGCCCGTGATAGCTTTCTTGACGTTCTGGAAGAGCTCGTCGACGCCCTCTGCAAATACCGACTGCTCGCGCTTCTCGACACCGTAGGCCTTGACGATGCGGATGCCGTTCAGCGTTTCGTTCAGACGGCCCGTGACCTGCGAATTGATTTCGCCACGCTCCCGGAAAAGAGGGCGAAGTTTGGCAAAGGCGTAGGCCATGGCGGCGCCGAAGGCCAGCAGGAAGCCCATGGTGGACGCCGTCAGCTGCCAGTTGATGATGAACAGCCAGGATAGGGCGATGATGGCCGTCAGGACGCCGCCTACCATCTGCACGATGCCCGTGCCGACAAGGTTGCGGATGCCCTCGGCGTCGGTCATGATGCGCGAGATGAGCACACCGGTCTTGGTACCGTCGAAATACCGGATGGGAAGGCGGGTAACGTGTGCTTGAACGCGGCGGCGCATTTCCATGATGGCTTCCTGCGCCGTTACGGAAATGACCTGGGAGAGGGCGAAGGTGGTGATGGCGCCCAGGATAGTGGCGCCGCCGACAGCCAGGGCAATGGGCATGAGCATCTCCAACTTGCCTTCGGCCAGGATTTCGTCGACCAGGTATTTGGACGCCCAGGGCAGGACGAAGCCACTCAGTCGGTTGATGAGCATCAGGACGAAGCCAATGGCCAGCTTGCCACGATGCTCCCACATCAAGGAGCGAACTTCCTGGAACGTAGCGCCTTTCTTTTTAGGCTTGAGATCCTTTTTGTCGGCCATGTCAGGGCCAGCTGCCTGGCCGCCTCGGGGTGTGTCGGTCATGAATCGGTAGGTGAGTGCGCGTCTTACACGCCTCCCCACGCTGTACGATCCATGCGCGGTATGATCCCCAAGCGCAAGGATCCGTCGGTAGTCAGGTCCTCAGGCACTGGAACCTGTCTCTGCTTTGATCTGCGGTCATTGTCATCCCTGGCCATGCGGACTAGTACAATCAGTTTGTCTGCAGCGTCGAATTAATGATTTCGTAGTGTGTTTTGGTTGAGATCATGCACGCCCGACCGCATTTTGCCGACATGATCCGATCGATAGCAACGAAACCATCCCGGGGAGAGCTTGCCATGCGAATCTTGCGCTTCATGCCAACCTTGACCGTTCTGACGGTTATCGCCATGACAGGCTGTGCGCCGAATTCGTCCCCTTCTCCGGGTAGCGACATGAC
>JAAZVD010000279.1 GCA_018623785.1 Bacteroidota bacterium
GGCTTGCTGCGTAGCCCTCCACCACTCTTCAGGATCCTGCTCACTCCATCCGGCACGAGGTGTCTGCAGTGTGTGGCTCGCCCTGCCAATTGCTCGAACCCGGCCTTCATGGTCCAAGAGTAGCGCCTTGGAGGCTGTTGTGGATACGTCGATACCTAGAAACATGGATCTGTCTGAAACGGGTGGGTTCACGCCGAGATCGTTCGCCGAGCCCATGCAAAGGCTCCTGCCACGCAGGCTCCATAGATAAGGCCTTCCAATCCGGCCAAGGCGGCTTCGGTCAGTGGGCCAAACGGGATGCCGCCGAACAGGGAGGCAAATGTATCCAGCCGTAGCTGCGATTCCTGGAACGATTCCGCCAATAGCTTCAGGCTACCGCCCATCAAGTGGCCTCCTGAGAGTGGAATTACGATGCCGATGGCTGCCCCTGCCAACGCGCCGCCCGCGACATCCCGCCAGTGCTTGGGAACGGCGTCAAGCTTTGATCCCAGTAGGGCTCCGAGGGCTACGGCGGCACCCAGGCCTGCGCCCTCCAATCCACCGGTAATTCCTGTCGGGGCGCGGCCAAGAAGCAGATTGAATGCATCCACACCGAGCATATTGGCTGCACTGCCCACAAACAGGCCGCCCATGACGGCCCCGATAAGACTCAGACTGCGGTACCGCTCAGGTGACTTTTTGGACAGCCACCAGGCTCCGGTCATGCCGGCGCAGATCCCAACGGCACCGGTCAGTCCAACAACAACATTAAGACCAACGAGTACCAGTAGGGTAGACAAGGTACCGATGCCGGCTTCCGGCGTGGACAGGCTGAATCCATACAGCAACCCGCCTATCAGACCTGCCATTGCACCACCAAGACTTCCGGTTGCCCACAGTTGAAGGGCGCGGACCGTGTCCGATGATTCATGTTGAAGGGGGAGGGTCCGACCCGAGACGACCGCCACGTCTGCCACGAACCGGTATCCTTGCCGCGGGACTGTTTGAATGTAACGGGGATCGGAGGCATTATCGTCAAGGGTGCGGCGAAGCTCCTTGATACATTGGGACAGCGCGCTGTCCGAAACCACGACATCACCCCACACTTGATCGAAAAAGCGTTCC
Source organism: Bacteroidota bacterium (assembly GCA_018623785.1). Classification (GTDB taxonomy): domain Bacteria; phylum Bacteroidota; class Rhodothermia; order Rhodothermales; family UBA10348; genus JAAZVD01. Next base: position 1,105 of record JAAZVD010000279.1, read on the forward strand.
TTTTCAATCAGACGCGAATGGTCTTTGACCATCAGCATAAGCGCATCCAGATACCGGGCACTCAGGTCGAGACGTTTCGAACCCTGCCAAAGCTGTCGGTCTGCGACGTCCAGCTCGAATGGACCGAATCGGTACCGGAAATCAGCTGTTTCGGGATGGCTATCAGGACTGCTCATGAAATGCTCAGTTGCTGCTCATGTATGTCACACGGCCCCGACGCATTTTCGGACCCGTGATCGATCGGCACACGTGCCGGATTCGATCGCTTCCAACATACGATGTACCAACCACAGCATGTCATGCCTCTCTTTGTCGAATTCCTGTTACTGGGACTATTCGGGCTCGCGCTCTTCGGACTCTTCCGTTTCCTTGTCAATCGCTTCCCTGAGAACCGCTATTACAGGTACGGGATTGCCGTGGGAATGGTAACGGGTTTCTTGCTCTTTTGGGTCAATGGAGCTGTTGGCATCATCGGCTCTGAAAATAACGATGCCAACATGATGTACCTGTTGGTCCTATTGCTGGCTTTCCTTGCATCCATCGCTGTCGGATTCAGACCAGCGTACCTGATGTGGGTCATGAGAGGATCGGCAGTGGCATTCGTAGTGATCGCGGTACTGGCCCTGGTGTTCGACGTGGGCGTGTCCGGTCCGGTCTGGCCGTGGGATGTAGTCTGGATCACGGGTTTCTTCATGGCCTTGTTGTTGTTTACCGGATGGCTGTTCCAGCAGGCAGCGGCTATCGAAACCCGGAAGGACGAAGGGTGAATCTTGCGTAATTATCACGGGCTTTTTTTGACCCGGATCAAGCGCAGTGCGATACTGCCCGAGGTATCAATTTTCCGCTTTCAAACCGACCAGAGGACGCTTCATGAGTACGAATGGCAAGTGCCCGTTCACCGGGGCCATGACCAAGAACCAGGGGGGAGGAACGTCGAACCGGGACTGGTGGCCGAACCAGCTGAACCTGCGCATCCTGCATCAGCACCAGGCCGCTGAGAATCCGATGGGCGAGGACTTCGACTACGCTGAGGCATTCCAGAAGTTGGACTACGATGCGCTCAAGAATGACCTGACTGACCTGATGACGGACTCTCAGGACTGGTGGCCCGCGGACTATGGTCACTACGGTGGTCTGTTCATCCGCATGGCTTGGCACAGTGCGGGCACTTACCGCACCGGGGACGGTCGCGGCGGCTCGGGTTCGGGTATGCAGCGCTTTGCACCCCTGAACAGCTGGCCTGACAACGGCAATCTGGACAAAGCCCGTCGCCTGCTCTGGCCCATCAAGCAGAAGTACGGCAACCAGATTTCCTGGGCCGACCTGATGATCCTGGCCGGTAACGTGGCCCTCGAATCCATGGGCTTCAAGACCTTCGGCTTTGCCGGCGGTCGTGAAGACCTCTACTCTCCGGAAGAAGACATTTACTGGGGAAGTGAAAGCGAATGGCTTGGAGACAAGCGCTATTCGGGCGATCGGGAGCTCGAAAACCCGCTGGCTGCTGTTCAAATGGGCCTGATCTATGTCAACCCGGAAGGTCCGAACGGTAATCCTGATCCCCTGGGTTCAGGACGAGACATCCGTGAGACGTTCCGCCGGATGGCTATGAACGATTATGAGACCGTGGCACTGACGGCTGGCGGTCACACGTTCGGCAAAATGCACGGCGCAGGTCCTGATTCTGCGGTTGGTCGTGAGCCCGAGGGTGCACCCATCGAGACGCAGGGTCTTGGATGGCTCAGCACGCATGGCAGCGGCAACGGCCGAGATGCCATTACCTCTGGTCTTGAAGGTGCTTGGACGCCCAATCCGACGAAGTGGAACGATGACTACTTCCGCGTGCTCTTCAAATACGAGTGGGAGCTGGTCAAGAGTCCTTACGGCGCCCA
>JAAZVD010000280.1 GCA_018623785.1 Bacteroidota bacterium
AGTTCATGGGTGGTAGATGTATTCGGTTACAGTGGTTGGTTGGTCTGGTGCTTGCTCATCATTCTACTAATCCGCGTTGAACATCCGCCCGTAGCGGTCATGGAACCGCTGACGCCACGCAGGAAGGTGCTGGCTCTGTGCAGCCTGCTCATTTTTGCCCTGTGTTTCAGCTTCAAGCCGCTCTATATTGGCTAGTAGATAGGCTGAGGAAGATGTTCCGCTTCGACCATTACAGCCAGTTTGCTGCTCGAGTACCCTGCCACGAAACGTTCATCGCCACTGCCCGTTTGCTACCACCTTTTTGAAGGGCAACTCATTTTTGCGATCTGAACGGTACTCCATGCGCCTGCCCCATCGATTCACCCGGCCGAGAGGCGCCTCCCATATCCGGGATGCCCGCCGTTGTGCTATGCGTGTAGGCACGCTCAGCAATTCATTCCTGGCAGTACTGCTGTTTTCAGCCGGATTCATTACCGCGTGCGACTCGGCGCCGGGAACGACGCCGCTGGATGCTGTTGCGCCTGTGGTCGAGGATATTCAGGTATCTCCAGATGTGCTGGCCCTCGATCAGATTGCGGGTGAAGGCGATGCGGTTACGGCTCCCATTACGGTGTCTGCCAATGTGCTGGATGAGAACGAGGACTTGTCCACCTTTTTTGTAGTCATTCGCTCTGCGTTGTCGGGACAGACGCCTCTTGCAACGGCGGAAGTACCGATTCCAAACTCCGGACGCGTACAAACGGTACTGGACCTCACAGTATCCCGGGCGGAGAGCGGTCGATTCACAGTGTCCGTTTTTGCTTCTGACACGCAGGGTCATCTGAGTAATGTGGCTTACCATGTAATCGATGTGACGGCCTCCAGCGAGCCGCCCGTCATCCTCGATGTGGATATGCCCGAGCGGGTATCACGGCCTGCGGCGGGAGAACCGCCCATCAGTATCGCGCTGGTGGTCAGAGCAGATGATCCGGATGGGCTGACCAACATTGCCTTTGTGCAGGTCATCGTAAACGGTGGGACGACGCTACGCTTGTGTGATGATGGCGGTCAGGGTGTATGCAACGCCGGGTTTGGCGTCAGCAGCGGTGATGTTGTGGCGGGTGATGGATTGTACACACTGACCATCCAGTTGGAAAGCACCAATGCGCCAGGCACATACACGTTTGAATACTCCGTTGTGGATCGCAGCGGCCTGCGCAGTGCAACAGAGGTTCGTTCCATGGTGATAGAGTAAGCGCATGACGTTGGTGAAACCCATCATTACTACCCTGTGTGTCAGTGTGCTGCTTACTTCAGCGGTCCTACCGGCCCATGCCCGACAGCATGCAGGGCTCGACCTGAGTCCCTACGGCATATTGAACAACAGCGTGGCCAACCTTCACGTAACCGACGAGGCGGTGTGGGTGGGTCCTTTCCTGAACGTATCCACCGACCTGGGCGCCACCTGGTACCTGCCGGCTACCGATTCGCTGTTTGGTTCGCCCAACCGACTGTTCTCAATTGATATTGATGGTGATGTGATCGTTGCGGGTTTGGGACGCGCAGACAACTCCGGTGGCGAGAGCGTGCAGACTGCTGCCGGTTTTCTCATATCGGAGGACGGGGGACAGTCATTCCAGTATCGATTCCCTCAGCTGGACGATCCGGACGATGATACGGTGGTTTACGGCGTGTCGACCCTGCCCGCCCTACCGGTTATCGTGCCTCAACAGAGCCCGCCATTTGATGTGGACGTAGACCTTCAGGCAGGTACAATCTGGGTAGCGGGATGGGCCAGCGGTGTCCGTCGCTCCGACGATTTTGGACGGACTTGGCAGCGGGTTGTACTGCCGCCCGATGATCTGGACCAGATCCGTCCTGATCTGGCGTATTCTTTTTCGGTGGAACCGCGACGGGGAGGAACAGGCTCACTGAACCACATGGGCTTTTCGGTGCTTGTGGATGATACGGGTACGATCTGGGCCGGTACGGCAGGCGGTCTGAACCGCTCTCGGGACGGTGGTCTATCGTGGGACAAGTTCAAGGCTGACGGTACGTCATCCTCGCTGACCGGGGACTGGATCATTTCCATCGAGGAACAGCCCACAGCCGATGTCCCCATCATCTGGATGGCCACCTGGAACACGAGCGAGTCGGGAGGGGGTACCGGGCAGTTTGGAGTGACCCTGACGCGGGACGGAGGAGCCTCCTTCGAGCAGACCCTTCCTGGAGAACGTGTATATGATTTTGCCTTTGACGGGCCGCGGGCTTGGGTTGCGGGCGACGGCGGCCTGTTCATTTCGGACGACTATGGCCGAAGCTGGAATTCCATCAGCGATTTCAGGGACAGGGATAATCCCACGCAACGTATTCGGCAGGATTCGGACGTCTTCTCGGTTGAATACCGCAATGGCGCGTTATGGGTGGGCACATCGGATGGTCTGCTTCGCTCCCTGGATGGTGGCATTTCGTGGGTCCTGTTCCGCGTGGATGTGCCACTGAATCCGGACACGCCGAGTGGCAGTGTGCCCCGTGTGGACACGTACGCCTACCCGAACCCGTATTCGCCGGGCGCGGATGGTTTCATCCGTCTCAAGTACGATGCCGGTACGCACTCAACTGCCACGATCCGGATCTTCGACTTCGGGATGAATCCTGTGCGGGAACTGGTGGAAGCGGCTGCGTCCGGTGTGACCGAAACATTGTGGGATGGCCGGGATGAACGAGGTGTTCAAGTGGCCAACGGCACCTATTTCTATGATGTGCGCGTCGGGAATGCGCGAAGTCGGGGTAAAATCCTCGTGATTGAGTAGGAGCAAAGGGCAGCATGAGTAACAATTTTACATCATTTCGGACGTCCCTCTGGCTATTGGTGCTTGCACTGACAGCCAGTCTTTTTGGGCCTGCCGCCCTGGCGCAGCATGCCGGCGCCTTTGCCCGCATGGGATTCGGCGCTCGGGGTATTGCCATGGGTAACGCGCAAGCGGCCGATGTCTACGGCGGGGCAAGTCC
>JAAZVD010000281.1 GCA_018623785.1 Bacteroidota bacterium
ATATATCGATTGTCATGCACTCCTCGTTTCGCACCGTTAGTGTTGTCTGTCTGGTAGTCGGATTACTGGTGCCCACCAAGGCGCAAGCCCAGACCGGATCTTTCCTTGATCATGAGGTCACATGGGTCAGTCCGGATACGGTAGTCTATCCGCTGGACGGAAAGCCCAACTTCGTTGTTCGCGTCGTAAACCAGGGCAGCGAGGCTTCGCCGGATCGCTTTTCCTTCGAATTCACCTCTCCCGACTACCCCAATCCGGGAGGCGGATTTGCCACCTTCCCGAACGGGGGATACATCAAGCTGGCGCCTGCCGAAACGACATGGGTGCAGGCCTGGTCGTCGGGTGTGTACGAACAGGGTGCTCCGCAAGGTTTTTTTGAACGGGACATCGGGTTTCAATTCTATGTGGATCGGGGCGCCGATGGTCGGGAGGAATTCACGCTTGCTAAACGCATAACGTTCGAAAATCTGGGACGGCCAACCCCTCCGGAAGCCTTTGTGGGCCCCATGCGCGTGGGAGGAACCGTGCGGGGTGGCTCAGGAATGGTTCGGGTAGAACTGAGGACCGTGTTTTCGGACCCGCTTACCGTCCCGGTCCAGTCCGTCGGAGATGGTGCGGTAACGTTTGAGGTCAGTGTGAGGGAACGGGAGGACTGGTTACTATTGGTCGAGTCCGATGACCGGCTACGGCAGGTAATCCCGCTGCAGCAAGGGGCGTCAGAAGGTTTGGACATCACCCTGGAGCGTGTGCCGGACGATGTTCCATTCTATGAATTGGAGAAGGTTATCGAGACCCCAACTGGATTCTGGCGGGGAGCCGTTTCAGAGTCAGAGGGTACGTTTGTGGCCTTTCCGGGTCAGGAGAACTGGGTACGTACCGGCAATGCGGAGGCTGATTCCACCCTCATGGCCGCGGGGCGGGTGCAGAAATATGCCTTCGATGGAACCTTGATCTGGGAGCATACACCTGGATGGGAGATCTGGGGCGGCGACATGTCCCGGGACGGTCGCTGGGTAGCCTATGTGCTCAATCCGACCCATTGGTCGTTCCGACGGCCTTCGATGTACACCATGGTCGTGCTGGATGGGTGGACGGGAGAGCCCGTTTGGACCGTGCAGGAGCCGCCGGGTACGCCTGTTGGCAGGATGCTGGAATCCTTGGAACTGGCCATGTCTCCTGATGGGCAGTACGTCGCTGTAGGCGGGACTGTGGGAGGTCAGGTGGGTCTCTTCGGAGTCTCTTCCCAATCCTTGCTCTGGTCTACTCCGCAGGATCAAGGCTGGGGTCAAATTCGCAAGCTTGCCTTTGCTGGAGACCATCTCTACGTCGGCACCGGCGACAACTACCTTCGAAAAGTTCGTCTTGCGGATGGCCACGTGGAATGGAAAGCGTACATCGGTGGATGGCCTTTTGTCATGGGCTTTGATCAACAGGGTGGCTACATCTACACGGGCACCAAATCGAGGCACTTGACGAAGGTACGGGAGACCGATGGGCAGGTTATATGGCAACGGGACACGCAGAACCTGGATGCCTATGCTGACCCCGAGGGCACCTGGGTAGCCAGTTTTGGCCCACAGATTTACGATGCGGAAACAGCTCAGGTGCAGGGGCTGGCCATGCTGGCTACCAAGCATTTTTTGGCCGGCGGGAAATATTTCATTTCAGCAGACCGATCTGTTTCCGTGCATGCCATCAGCGGTCAGATCCTGTCCAGCGCCGAACCTTCGGGAGTGGCTCAGGGCCCGGGAGAACAGTCCCAATGGTCGTATCTGACCGAGGATGAAGAGCGTGTCATCATTCTTGGTCGGGATATGGGTACGCCGCCGCAGCCCGGTATTGCCATTTACAAACGTATCCGGTCCGGGGTCGGCCGGGAAGCCGTTCCTGAAATCCCATCGGATCCGGGTATGGTGGAAGCCTATCCGAATCCGTTTTCGGCCCGGCTTCGGGTACAAACCGGACCGGCAATCTCCGAGCGGCACACACTAACCCTCTTCGACTTGTTGGGTAGACAGGTTCTCCGGGATGAGCGTGCCGGCAACGCATCCGGTACCCAGACGTGGCTGTTGGACACGACATCCTTGGCCCCGGGCGTATACCTGTTGCAGATTGACGATGGCACTCGGGTCTTGAGGACAACCGTCGTCAAAGCGCAATGATGTCATAGTGCTCCGTTTTACTTATCGTTCAGTGGACGCTTCCATCTACTTCACCCAGCACAGCTCCACTTCATCATGGCAGAGCAGCATCTGAAAAACCACGCACGCCTCGAACCCGGATTTCACTTCGTGGTCATGCCCATTGCCTTCCTGACACTTATCGGGTCGGTATATCATCTTTTCCAGGCATGGGGAACGCAAACGCAGTATGCTGCATCGCTGCTCTCTGCCACAAACCTTGCCCTATGCGGCGCTGCATTCTACGCACGAATGTTCGCCTTGAAAGCGCAGGACAGGGTCATTCGGCTTGAAGAACGCCTGCGGGCAAAAGAACTCACGGGCAGTGACCTCGATGCCCGACTGACCATGCGCCAGATCATTGGCCTGCGGTTTGCTTCCGATGCTGAGTGGCCCGAGTTGGCCGAGCGTGCGGTGTCCGAAGGCCTAAGCGAAAGGCAGATCAAGGAGGCCGTGCGCAACTGGCGAGCTGATACGTATCGTGTCTGAGATTTCGGTGTCCGATACCGCCATAGCTGCCTGGGCCGTTCGGCCGGATCCTGCTGAGTACAATGACTTTTACAGCCGGTACGTAGCTGCTGTACCGGATGGTGCATTGATTCCGTTCCTGACCAATCAGTTGCACCGGTTACAACATCTCGTGGGCCACGCCGGTGAGCGCGTTGCGGATGTTACCTATGCCGATGGTAAGTGGACAGTGCGTCAGGTGTTGGGGCATATCGTGGATACGGAATGGATCTTCGGCTCGCGTCTTCTGCGCATTGCGCGCGGAGATCCAGCCGCGTTACCCGGTATGGATCAGGAAACATA
>JAAZVD010000282.1 GCA_018623785.1 Bacteroidota bacterium
AGCGTCGTACATCATGTTTTTGCCACCGGGAAACTCGATCATGGCTTGGATGGTGTCCTTTACGGTCCTTCCATCATTCCAGTGCATGATGCCCCCGAATCCGGAAATGGCCTTCGGGCGCTGCCCCAGGAACCATGAACTGACATCCATTTGCTGGATCCCGATTTCGCCTATCAGTCCAAGCGACAGGTCTTGATCCAAGCGCCAATTCAGGGCACGGGCCCGTTCAGAGGAGGATGAGGACCTGCGCCAAGACGTCTTCTGGTGCCATTGGGACCTGGTCATGGCCGGTCGTCCGATGGCACCACTCCGTACAAAGCCGAAAACACTGCGATACTGCGGTTCCGTCCGGTAAAGGACACCGGCTTGGAAAATTTGGTTCGTAGCAGCTAATCCTGCTTGGGCAATGACACGCGCATCTTCGATAGTGTTGGCAAGCGGCGCTTCGCAATAGACGTGTTTACCCGCCTGAAGGGCATCAAGGACGATGTCCTTGTGTTCGTGCGTAGCAGTGGCCACGAACACGGCCACGATATCCGGATTGTCGAGAACCTCGCGGTAGTCTGCAATCCGTGCGGCCTGCGGGTGAGTTCGTTGCGCACGTCGCAGCATGAGAGGGAAATTGTCACAGATGGCTGAGAGCTGCAGCTCCGCGATATCTTCGATGGCTGCTGCAATCTCGCGCCCCCATTCTCCAAAGCCGATCACGGCGCAAGGAAACGGATTGCCCTCGTACGCCTGACCCACTGTGGAGCCAAGCGCCGTGGGAATACGTTCACCGGAAGCCAAAACACCGGCCAAAGTGCCCAAGGATCCGGTCTTGAGGAAGGTGCGACGAGAGAAATGTTTCGGAGCCACAGTCGTTAGTCGTCTGATGAAGTCGGAAGGAGAGGGCTTTCGTCAGGTGATATCCACGAAGGAAGCACTGACCCGGCCGTTACGGTCCATCCTGAATCGGTTTTCAAGAAAGCGGTTCCCGCGATGCGGTCGGGGACGGGCTCATTCGGCCCTGCCAGCATCGCGGTCGACCATGCATCGCAGGAGGTGGCCGATCCGGACACGACCAACGTCAGCCGGGGTCCCGAGACCGCATGTCCAGTACGGGGGTTGATGACATGGCCGTATTCCGTGGACTGCGCACCACTTTCGTCGGTGAACGATTTTCCGCGTACGGCGGAGACGGAGAGCGCCTGCGAGGAAAGCGGCACGGTCAAAAGCCAAGAGGGATCATCTAGGGATTCATACGGGTCCTGAATGCCCACCAGCCAGGGATTTCCTTCGGGATCGGGTCCAATCGTGATAGCTGTACTCGTACCTCCGTGCAGGAGGGCACACCCAACACCGGACTCTTCGAGAAGCATCCGCGCCTCGTCCAACGCCCAGCCCTTGGCCACACCGCCAAGATCCAGCTGAATGCCGTCCCTGGTAAAGCGCACGGAACGCTTGTGTTCATCAATTTCCACATGGTCCATGCCAATGTTATCGGTCAGGGCATGCAGTGCCTCCTTCGACGGTTTGCTACCAGTGTCTTGCTGGTGACGGAGGCCCCATGCGGAGAGGGCGGGCGCCACCGTGGGGTCGAAATGTCCCCGCGTCTGACGATACAGGTCTTGGCAGGTACTCAGGAGGCGTATCATCATACCGCTGCAGGCAACGGGGGTATGGGCCGCCTCACGGTTGAGCCGACTCAGTTCGCTGGCTGGTGCATAGAAGTTGAACCGTTGTTCTATGCGCTGTACTTCCCGAGCAGCTTCCTCGCCGGCCGCGCGGAGCGCGGCCGGGTCCTGACCGGAGAGTACAAACTCGAAACGGGTAGCCATGGCGCGGAAGGCAAGTCGGACAGGTTCCATGACAGGCCGGGGGAAGGTACAGCAAGGGGAAACGACAGCGGGGCGGTTGGCTCGCCAACCGCCCCGCGGACGAACATGTCAGATTACTCCGGGTGATCAGGACAGCTCAAACGTGCCGTAGGTCGGAACGACGAGCTGAGTACCTCCACCCGTATGGAATTCACGCGTCTCGTGATTCAAGAAGATGGCTTCTCCGTACCGGTTCGATGCTTCAGCCATGGAGATGATGGCCTGGGCAATGATGGCGACATCGATATTGCCGTTCGTGTCGTGATCGTTGCGAATGGCGGAGAACAAGTCGTCAACGTGGGCTGGAATATCCGGGCCCGGCGTCAGGTTCTCGTAGATCTCGGCATCGACCAAGTCCGCAAACGGTCGCTCGGGGCGCAATTCAACGGATCCACCACCGAAATAGAGGGTGGCTTCGTGGCCGCGGATGACCTGCTGGACGCCCTGTTCATTTACGGTCGAGCCGGCCACCATCATGCACATGCCGTTGGGGAATTCAACGAGCAGCTGCGTGTTGTCATCCACGCTGCGGTCGTCTGGACCCACATAGGTGTCGGTTACCGTCTTGTTACCGATGGCTACGACGCGTTTTGGAAGTTCGGTAACGTTTGCCGCGATGATGAGCGGATGGATCATGTGGGCCAAAAGATCGCCCATGATGCCGGCACAATAGCGGTAATATTTGCGCCAGCGGTGATAGTGCTCCCGGTTGAAGCTCGGCCGGTTAGCCACCTGGCCAAGCCAGTGATCCCAATTCATGGTCTCTGGCGTGACCCCTTCTTCAAGGCGATAGTAATTCCACTCCCCATCGGGTGAGTTGCGCATGTACGAGTTCTGCGCAAAAGTGGCTGGTCCGATCATGCCTGCCTTGACCAGTTCCGCAGCTTTATGCCACTTGGCTTCGGAGCAGTACTGGGATCCAATCTGGAATTTCTTACCTGTGCGTTTGACGGCATCGTAGACGTCGAATGCTTCAGGCAGGTAGCGGGTCATCGGCTTCTCGCAGTACACGTGCTTGCCCGCTTCCATGGCATCAATGGCAATCTGGGCATGCCAGTGGTCTACTGTACCAATAAAAATCACATCGATGTCGTCATTTTCGAGCATCTTTCGATGG
>JAAZVD010000035.1 GCA_018623785.1 Bacteroidota bacterium
ATCCGGATCCTGCCCCCGATGTCCTACCTGTCCATGCTTACCCTCATTTCCAACAGCCGCAGCGTACTGACCGATTCGGGTGGATTACAAAAGGAAACCGTGTGGCTCGGAAAGCCTTGTATTACGCTGCGCGACGAAACTGAATGGATTGAGACGCTAGAGCGGGGATGGAACGTCTTGGCGGGCGCTTCCCCGAAGGCTATCATGGACGCCGTGGCAACCTGGCCCGAAGGAGAACCACCCGCCTTCGGGGAAGCGCCCACAGGCAGCGCCTCCAACCTGATTGCCGATACGCTAAAGATCGCCTGATGGATAGCAGGCCGCATATCTGCATGCTGCTCGATCATGCGTTTCCGCCCGATCTTCGGGTCGAAAACGAGGCGCGTACGCTCGCAGCGGCCGGGTTCGAGGTAACCATCATGGCCATCGACCCAGACCATCGTCCGTCATCTGATCTGGAAGAGTACGTCCATGTTCATCGGGTGCGTGTTCCGCGGCAGATCCGGAACAAGGCCCGGGGATTGGCAGCCACGCTGCCTCTCATAGACTGGATCGTCAAACGTGCCGTCCGGAACCTGCACGGGATACGCCCAATCGATGCCCTGCACGCCCATGACCTGTACCTTTTCGGCGCAGCACTGCGGGCCGGGAGACGGCTTAAGGTCCCGGTCGTTGGGGACATGCACGAGAATTGGGTCGAGGCGCTGAGGCACTACAAGTGGAGCACGACTGCGCCCGGGAAATGGGTGGTCAATTTCGGGAGATGGCAGCGTCTGGAAACAGAATGGTCAGGCGCTGTCGACCGTCTGGTCGTTGTTATTGACGAAATGGCCGAGCGCATGGGCGCGCAGCTGCACAACGCGGGATTGCGGTACGAGCACATCGTTACGGTACCCAACACCATTGAGCGCTCCACATTCGAGGCATGGTCCCTGTCCACTCCCCACGACATGCCCGAAGGCCATCCACTGTTGCTGTACACGGGTGGCATGGATCGGCATCGTGGATTGGAGGACCCCATTCGTGCCATGCCGCTCATTCGGAGAACCTATCCGCAAGCTGTCCTGGTGATGGTGGGTGATGGTGCCGTGCGGCAGGAACTGGAAGATCTGGCGGCGTCACTGGGCCTTGGAGAAGCTGTTCGATTCCTTGGCTGGAAGGATCAGGACACCGTCCGTGGCTACATGGAAGCAGCCGATATCGGCATCATTCCGCACCGCAAGACCATCCACACAGACCATACCATCCCGCACAAGCTGTTCCACTATATGCATGCCGGCCTTCCATGCGTCGTCTCGGACTGCCGACCGCTGGAGCGGATCGTGCGAGCGGAAGCATGCGGGCAGGTATACTCGTCCGGTATGCCGGAAGCGCTCTCGGCATCGGTTTGCGCCATCCTCGAAGATCCGAGCGCTCGTGCCGACATGGCAGAACGAGGGAGGGAGGCTGTCCGTAGGCGATGGAACTGGGAAGCGACCTCCAAAGGCCTTATCGACGTCTACCAGGGCCTGCTCGGCTGAGCCGCTTACAGATGCTCCACTAGGTCCAAGGCTGAACTATCCTACAGATGCTCGGCCAGGTGCAGGGCAATCCGTTCGGATGCGTGACCATCCCATTTCTCGGGAATTCGCCCCTCTTTCCACTCTCCAGCCAATGCTTTACGTCCCGCATCCGCAATGGCGGCCGCGTCGAGGTCCATCAGGATGTTCGTACCCTCGTCGACCGTGACCGGTCGTTCGGTATTGGGGCGAACCGTTACGCACGGTTGTTGTAGTGCCGTTGTTTCCTCCTGAATGCCACCACTGTCGGTAACAATGAGCCCGGCATGCATCATCAGGCACATGAATTCCAGATACCCGATCGGGTCCGTAAGGTGGACATCCGCATGGGCCAGCAGCTGTTTTCCGATCGGCAAAGATTCGAGGTGGGCTGCCGTGCGGGGGTGGATCGGGAAAATGACCGGCGCCTGATCAGCCAAGCGAAGCAAGGCATCGGCGAATATGGCCAGGTGCTCGGGTACATCCACCATGGCTGGTCGGTGAGCCGTTATCAGGAAATAGTTACCTGCCTCCAGTCCACGTTTTTCATGTTCGGCTGTAGCGCGTGCTTTCTCTTCAAAGCGTCGCAGGGAATCGATCATTACGTTCCCGGCAAACACGATCCGTTCCCGAGGCTGCCCTTCGGCTAACAGATGTTTCTCTCCTGACGGTTCCGATACATACAGCCAATCCGAAATGGCATCGGTGGCCATCCGGTTGATCTCTTCCGGCATGGAACGGTCAAAGGATCGCAGGCCGGCTTCCACATGGACCAAGGGGATATGCAGCTTTTTGGCCGTCAGGGCCGTTGCAACGGTCGAATTGACATCCCCAACGACGAGTACCACATCCGGTTTGTGTTCCTGGAAAACCGGTTCGATTTCCGTCATGACACGCGCTGTTTGGGTGGCGTGACTGCCCGAACCCACACCCAGATAGAGATCCGGCTCCGGCATACCCAGTTGTCGGAAGAAGATGTCGCTCATCTTGACGTCATAGTGCTGGCCGGTATGAATGAGCGTGTTACGAAAATGCCCGGAGGTCCGGAAGGCATGTTCCAGCGCAGCAATCTTGATGAAGTTGGGCCGGGCACCGGCTATAAGGGCAGCGTTGATCATCGTCTGTTTTCTTCCGATCGGTATGCATAGTCAAAGGGATGTTTGAAGTATACTCATAACAGCATGCCTTGCGCGGAGAATCTTTGACAAACGTACGAGACGCCACCTATATTCCGGAGTCAGGTCGGTATGATGCATGCAAACCGGACGCCCTCCAAACCAACAGATACCCGACATGTCAGACGATTACGGAATTGCACTCGGAATGGTTGAGACCCGCGGTCTAGTGGGTGCCATCGAGGCCGCTGATGCGATGGTCAAGGCGGCCCGTGTACATCTCATGGGCAAGGAAAAAATCGGTGGAGGCTACGTGACCGTCATGGTCCGGGGTGACGTGGGTGCTGTAAAGGCCGCCACGGATGCAGGTGCTGCAGCCGCTGAACGCGTTGGTGAGCTGGTTTCGGTCCATGTCATCCCGCGTCCGCACTCTGATGTGGAAGGCATTCTGCCCGAGTAAGCCCTGGCGCCTTCCGCTGCAGAACTGATGCCGGGCAGTCTCCCCTCGGGGTTCTCGTTGGCATCCTATGTTGCCTCGGTATCCGGGGACCATCCTCGCACCAATACTTCAATCGCTCATGCCACCATCCTACCAGTCATCCAATGCCGGTGCCTTGGGAATGGTGGAGACCCGCGGTCTGGTAGCGGCCATTGAAGCCGCGGATGCCATGCTAAAGGCGTCCAGTGTCGTCCTGCTGGGCATGGAAAAGGCGGATGCAGGACTGGTAACCATCTTCATTGAAGGCGAAACGGCGGCTGTCCAATCATCCGTTGATGCCGGACGAGCGGCGGCCGAGCGGATAGGTGCGGTGGTTTCTACCCACGTTATTCCGCGGCCAGCCGCAGATATTCAGTCCATACTGGAAACGGCTGAACGTGGCGCGGATGAGGCAGCTCCGGGGGCCGATCTGGAGGCGATGACCGTCCGTGACCTGAGAGCCTATGCCCGTACGCAGGAAGGTCTTCCGATTCAGGGTCGGGAAATTGCTCGTGCCAATCGGCAACAGCTGTTGGATGCGTTGCGCAGTCGCTAGTATCGTTGTGAGAAGCTTCGACAGTAGCCTCCAAATCCCGCTGTTATGAGCCAGTCCATAAAATCGTGGATCCAAACCCTGCTGGTCCCAGCGCAGGTCCGACGAGTGGAAGATGAAGCTCCGGAGCACAAAGGCGGAATCATCACGCTCTGTATCCTTGCTGCCTGTATTCTTTGGTTCGCCTTCAGTATGCAGGAGACCTACATCCAGATCCTGGAATTCCCCACCCGTGTGGTTAATCTGCCTTCGGACAAGGCTCTGGCTGGCGTGCCGCCAAGCAAAGTCCGGATTCAGTTACAGGGAGAAGGCATTCAGATCCTTCGCCACTATTACAACCCGCCCACGGTACCCATTGATGTGAGCAGTCGGCAGATTGACCTGGGTCTGGCAGCCCCGGAGATCATAAAAAATGTTTCCGTTCAAGCCGTCACACCCCGAATGCTGACACTGGCAGTTGAGGATCGGGTAACGCGCAAGGTGCCTGTGCACCCTCGTATCAATCTTGCCTTCGAGCCTGGGTTTAGGATGATCGGGCGTCTTACGAGCGAACCTGATTCCGTTGCGATCTCGGGAGCTCGTTCGATCGTGGAAGGCGTGAATGTATGGCCGACGCAGACCCGTAATCTGGGGGCTATGAGGGATTCCTTGCATGCGCCGGTGGCCCTTTCCGATTCGCTGGGCTCTCTTCTTGTAAAAGAGGTGTCCGAGGTTACGGTTCGAGCAGATATACAAGCCTTTACGGAGGCGCGACGCATGGTAGCGGTTCGGGCTGTGGGATTGCCGGCAGGGGTAGCAGTCACCTTCGAGCCGGCCATGGTAGAAGTCATTTATCAGGTTCCCTTGTCCCAATATGATGTGGTCATGGAAGCTGAAAATTTCTATGCGTTTGTGCCGTATGTCGATATCCTCCGGGACACCCAGGGAAGGGTATTCCCTATGCTGCACTTGCCCGATGGCTTGGAAGTACGCAGCCCCAGGTTTGAACCCGAGAGTCTTCGGTATTACGATGTGCGCCAGGATGACTGACCGTTCGGCAGTGCCATATTGGGCTGAAACGCCGACGGGGATCGTTACTGTCGAGGGGGGACACTATCACACAACAGAGGCCGATCTACGCGTTTTTGCGCCTCAGGTGCTGGATCGTTACGGGCTGGATGAACTGCTGGCCATGTCCACCACGTGGTACCGCCTGCCTACGGCAATGGGCATACTGACCTTCATCGGCTTGCTGCCAGTTTCGGCATTGTGGCAGGCCGCAGCGATCGCTCTGTCCGTTTGGTTATTTGCAGCCGTTGTATCGCCATCGACTGTGTTCTTTTCCGTGGTTCGACCCCTGCGTTGGATATCCCACCCCGTCGTCCAGGGCCTCCTGTATGTTTTGGTGTTGAGTATTCTAGCGGCCGAAGGCCGCCTCTCAGCTGTATTGGTCGGTTTGATCGGTTTTGTCGTCTTCCGTTGGCAACTTCTTGATCGGATAGCGTCCCCTGCAGTAGGCATCCTTCGTAGGCCACTTTCGTCTCTACCCGCACAGGATGCGATTCTCAGGAATCTCATGGTCAGGGCGGCACTCAAGCACGGTTACTCCGTTGGTGGGACGGATGCCATGCAGCAACGCATAATCAGCATCATGAATCATAGACGATCCCCGCGTACCTAACGCTCAGTCTCATTCAGGCTCCGACAACCCATAGCCCACAGATTGCCGTGTCCGGCAAGGAAGTCCAGCAACGGTTGGAGATGGCGGTGCAACGCCGTTTCAGGGATGCTGAGCCGGATGAGGAGCGCTTGGTCCGTATTGAGATCCCAGTGGCCGAAATGGATGTTTTCCGTTGGTTGGCCGCTCAGAAAGGGACCGGAAAAATGTATTGGCGGGGACGTCATGCCGATGAGCGTATTGCTACGAGCGGGGTAGCCCGCATCGTTTCAGGCGATTCCTATCCTGCTTTTGGGGATATCGGGCAGGAGGTGGAAACATTCTTGGCGCGGCCCGGGGCCGATGTGCGACTCTTCGGTGGTTTTCGCTTCGATCTGGAACGTATTCCGACGCAGCATTGGTTCGGGTTTCCGGCATGGCAGTTTGCCTTGCCGCGCTTCGAGCTGCACCAGCGCAACGGGAAGTCCAAGTTCTGCTGCAATCTCGTCCTGCCCGAAGATCTTGCCCTGCAGGACATCATCTTTGAGGATATCGAAGCGCTGGACTTCGAGGATAATGTGTTTTGGAAGGCCATGTCTGTTCCGCACGCACGAACAGATCATCCCGGCTTTGAGGGATGGAAGCGTCAGGTGAATTGGGCCCTTGATGCCTTCGACCGGGACGTACTCCAGAAGGTGGTCTTGGCTCGTCGCGTGGATTTCACTTTCTCCAAGTCACCGGAAGCAGTAGCGCTCCTACGTGTCCTGCAAGATGCCACGCCCAGTTGCTTTCATTTCCTGTTTGATGCGGGCGATGGGGTTTTTCTGGGAGCTACCCCGGAGCGCCTGTTTTTCCGGCGCGGTCGGGAAGTGTTTTCTGAAGCGGTGGCAGGCACCCGTCCTCGAGGTGCCACCTCTGACTCTGACGAGGCGTATCGGACCAGTCTTCTGGCCAGTGAAAAAGATCAGCGCGAGCATGCATACGTGCTGGATGCCATCCGTAAGACGCTCCAGTCGTTTTGTGATGATGTAAATGTGGACGAGGTGGCTTCTGAAATGAAGCTGGCCGCGGGTCGGCATTTGGTATCCCGCGTCTCCGGCACTCTCGAACCAGGGGTTACCGATTTTGACTTGCTGGAGCAGCTGCACCCCACCCCGGCTGTGGGTGGCGTACCAGGACCCGTTGCACGGGAGGTCATTTCCACCCTGGAAGGATT
The DNA here is from genome assembly GCA_018623785.1 of Bacteroidota bacterium. Classification (GTDB taxonomy): domain Bacteria; phylum Bacteroidota; class Rhodothermia; order Rhodothermales; family UBA10348; genus JAAZVD01. Next base: position 6,537 of record JAAZVD010000035.1, read on the forward strand.
CGATCGAGGATGGTATGCGGGTCCCATTGGCTGGGTAGGGCGGGACTCGGCCGAGTTTGCTGTCGCCCTGCGGTGTGGCGTCCTTCGGGGTGATACGTTGTCACTGTTCTCGGGAGCTGGCCTGGTGGAGGGTTCCGACCCCGGAGACGAGTGGCTAGAGATCGAACAGAAAATCACTGATTTTACCCGCATTCTGGGGCTTGCAGTCCATGACCGCACATAACAATCTGCGATGGGCATCCCTGCTCGTCGAGGAGTGCGTTCGGCAGGGTGTCACCGTCTTCTATGCCGCGCCCGGTTCTCGGTCGACACCGCTCGTCATGGCTGTTGCGCGACATCCGAAGGCACATCTTTTCATGCATGTCGACGAGCGGGCCACCGCGTTCATGGCACTGGGCTATGGGCGGGCGACCGATCGACCGGCCGCATGGATTACCACATCCGGGACGGCGCTGGCCCATGGCTTCCCGGCTGTCATTGAAGCTTCCCAGGAGGCTGTTCCGATGCTGCTCCTGACGGCCGATCGCCCACCGGAATTGCGGGACACCGATGCCAACCAGACTATTCGACAGGACCACTTATTTGGGGCCTACGTCCGGTGGTTCGTCGATATTCCCACCCCTTCAGACGAGATCAAACCTACCTGGCTGCTTTCGACAATCGATGAGGCCATTCATCGTGCCCGATCAGGCCCGGTGCATTTGAATTGCATGTACCGAAAGCCGCTCGTGCCCGAACCATCGGATACGCCGCCCGGGCATGATGTATGGAATGACTCCGCCTTTGCAAGCGATGACCCAGCGTGGCAGCGATGGGTCCATGGTTCAGCCCCCTACACCCGAATGCTTGCGTCAGACTCATGCAACCAGGCCGTCCTCGAAGAACTCCGTACCCGCCTGCAAGCCGCATCGCGCCCCTTTGTTGTGTTTGGGCGCCTGAGGGGAGATGTTCGGGAATTGCAGGCGGCTGCCCGAGCGTTCATGGACCGCTATCCTGTGGTTGGAGCGGCTGATATCGGCTCTCAGCTACGATTGGGCGGTGTCGATGCCCTCCTCTTGCCATCCATGGATGCCCTACTTTATGGGAATGCACTGGATGGTCTCGAACCGGACCTCATCCTCCAATTCGGGGCGACACCCGTCAGCCGTCGGTTGCAGGAATGGGCACCCGGGGCGGAGCGCATCGTGATCGACCATCGGCCCCGTCGCATCGATCCAGAGCATCGGGGCGGATGGCGTCTCGATGGGGACGCTATCGCTGTGCTCAAGGGTATGACAGCCCGGTCAGACGTTCGTGATAGTCATGACGCCTCCCCGTGGCAGCAGGCATGGCTTCCCGTCCACCAAGCGGTGCAATCGTGGTTGGCAGACGATTTGGGAGAGGCCCTCACGGAGCAACGGGCCGCCCACGAGCTGACGCTTCGACTTCGTGCAACCGATGCCTTCGTCGTGGCTTCCTCCAATCCGGTGCGGCATGCCGACCAGTTTGCAGGGGTCGATGGCGACCTCGTCCCGGTCAGTGCGAACCGGGGCGCCAGTGGTATTGATGGCACGCTGGCGACAGCGGCTGGATTTGCCGATGGCAGCAACCGTCGCCCTGTCATTCTCGTTGGGGATCTGGCTCTGCAGCACGACATGACGTCCCTCGCGTTGTGCGCACAGCGAAAAGCGGTGGTAGTGGTCATCAACAACGACGGTGGGGGCATTTTCTCCTATTTGCCCGTCCGCGAACACACGGAGCTGTTTGAGACCTGGTTCGGGACACCCCATGGTCAGGATTTCGCATCTGCGGCCCGTCAGTTCTCCATGGGCTATCATCAACCGGAAACCCTCGAGGCATTCCGATCCGTGCTGGACGCAGCCTTGGCTGGCGACGAGGCCATCGTGATCGAGGTCTGTACCGATCGTTCAGCCAATCTGATGGAACAGCGCCGCCTGCTGCAGGCGCTTTCCGGGCGGGTGCACGTAGCGCGCTCCTGATCAACCCACCGGCATCATTATGAAAGTGCGCTTGTCCGATGCCATGGTCCGTTTCCGCCTGGAGAGGGAGGAGGTCGAAAACCTCTCACATGGCGAGCCTGTATGCCTGTCCTTACCCCTGGAGCCAACGTCGCTGACAATTCGGCTCGAGCCGATTGCCGGGGCGCGGGCTAGGGCTGATTCCCGGGATGGACTGCGCATCGGGATCCCCTCCGGGTGGTTGCCAGGTTGGTTCGATTCTGATACCGTAGGATTTGATTTTGAGGTGGAATCCAGTTTGCCCAATTCCGAGGCGTCCATGTTGCGGATTGTGGTCGAGAAGGACTTTCCCTGTGCACACGATGGAGAGGGTCCTCCCAAACCGGTTCGGATGTCATGAGCCGCGTACCACTCGTAGCTCTGCACGGATTCATGGGGACTCCGGACACGTTCCGGATGGTGTCCGTGGCATCAGATCACCCCGTGTTGGCACTGCCGCTTCCCGAACCGGATCCTGCCCCTGCCCTGAAGACCCGCCTCTCCGCGTCCCACGACCAGGTGGCGCGCAGGCTGCTCCAGACCCTTGATGCGCAGGGGGTGTCGCGCTTCCATCTACTCGGGTATTCCCTTGGGGGAAGGATTGCCCTTCATATGGCCCGCCTGGCTCCCGATCGGATCGATTCGTTGATTCTTGAGTCGACCAATCCAGGTCTGGAGCGCTTGGACGATCGCGAAGCGCGCTGTCACCGTGATGCAGCCTGGGCCCATCGAATCCGCCGGGAGTGGCCCGATGTGCTGCACGCTTGGTACGAACAGCCTGTATTCGCGTCTCTGTCCCCGCAATTGAAACTCGCGTTGATTGCAGAAAAAAAAAGGCAAGACCACGAACGAATGGCCCGGATGCTGGAGCGCCTCAGCCTGGGACGCCAGCATGCATTCTGGGTAGATCTTTCTCGGGCCGTATTCCCGATTCTGTTTGTTTCGGGTGAAATGGACGATCGGTATCGAGCGATCGGGGAACGGCTCGCAGCGCAGCCCGGTCCAACCCGCCACAGGAGCGTGCCCGGTGCTGGACATGTCGTTCACCGGGAGCAGCCCGAAGCGTATCTTGCAGTCCTTCGGTCTTTTCTCAATCCGTAATCAGTTCTTAGCCTGGAATCATCTCCCCAGAGGTAATGGAAGCAATCAAACCAGCTGCCGATTGGCAGAAAGCAGGCGACTTCACCGACATCCGCTACGAGAAGGCCGAGGG
>JAAZVD010000283.1 GCA_018623785.1 Bacteroidota bacterium
CGGGATGCATCCCATACCCTCTTCTTCCAGAACATCCGTCAAGCCCTCTTCTATCCATCGATTGAACATGGAATAACTCGGCTGATGAATCAGGCATGGCGTTCCAAGGTCCCTCAGAATACGAGCAGCACGGCGGGTCTCATCCGGCCCGTAATTGGAGATACCCGCGTACAGGGCGCGACCAGAGCGCACGATGTAGTCGAGGGCGCCCATGGTTTCTTCGAGCGGGGTTTCCGGGTCAAAGCGATGGGAATAGAAAATGTCGACATACTCCAGCCCCATGCGCTTCAGACTTTGATCACAGCTGGCTACCAGGTACTTCCGCGATCCCCATTCACCATACGGGCCTTCCCACATCAGGTACCCAGCCTTGGATGAGATCACGAGTTCATCCCGATGTGTAGCCAGATCAGACCGTAACACGCGACCGAAGTTGGATTCGGCAGAACCTGGCGGTGGTCCGTAGTTGTTGGCCAGATCAAAATGTGTGATGCCGGCATCGAAGGCATGCAGGAGCATCTTTCGCGCCGTGCCTGGATCGTCAACATCGCCGAAATTATGCCAGAGACCCAGGGAAATAAGGGGTAACCGAAGGCCGCTTTTTCCACAGCGGCGGTACGTCATATGGTCGTAGGAAGGCATATTGGTCACTGTTTACGCAGCCGATGATCGCAAGGTACACGATGTACGATTTGGATTCCTCGCTCTCCGGGGCCAGATTAGAAAACCCGAGACAAAGCAGTTTTCATCGATCGTCCCCCACCGGCCGCTCATTTGATACCTAGAAACACCATGCGACATCTTTGGACAGTGATTGTTGTCCTCGTTGCCGGCTGTGGCAAGGGACCCGCTGTGGAAACCGTAGACGGTGAGCCCCCCATGAATGTGGACATCGTTGACCCGGCAACTATCCCAGAGGCACCCGTTCGAGCCGCCGAGGAGGCGCTCATGGACTTTGTGGCGGATGGAGACTTCGCCGTGGATCTCGTGGCAGCCGAGCCTCTTGTCGTGGATCCGGTGGCCATGAGTTTTGACGAAAACGGTGCTATGTGGGTTGTTGAAATGCGGGACTATATGTGGACCGCAGATGGAGACAAGTCCGGAACTCCGGCGGGCCGCATCGTCGTCCTGCGGGATCTGGACGGTGACGGGTCCCATGAAACCTCATCGGTGTTTCTGGACAAACTGTTCCTGCCTCGTGCTGTAGCGGTGTATCAAGGAGGCATTCTCGTGGCGGTGCCGCCAGCTCTCCATTTCGTGGAGCGTATCGGGGATGGGTACACGGCAGGGTCCACAACGGTGGTGGATTCCTCTTATGCAGTCGGGGGAAATCCCGAGCATCAGCCCAACGGGCTGATGCTCGGGATGGACAATTGGATCTACAATGCGAAATCGGACAAACGCTATCGCCTGCGAAACGGAGTCTGGGAGACGGAAAAAACCGAGTATCGCGGCCAGTGGGGTATTTCGCAGGATGATTGGGGTCGTCTTTTTTACAATCATAACAGCACCGTTCTTCAGGTGGATGACATGACCCCCAATGCCATCCAGCGAAATCCGCACCGAGACATCGGAAATCGTCGTATTTATGGCGAAGCGCGGGTCCCCACGCGGGTATGGCCTCGGCGCGTGACGCCGGGCGTGAATCGAGGGTACCGGCCCGGTACGTTGGACAGTACGGGAAGGCTACAAAATGTGACGGCGGCTGCAGGCCCCGTTATCTATCGCGGCGATCAGTTTCCTGAGGCCTACCGCGGAAACGCATTCGTGCAAGAAGCAGCCGGCAACCTGATAAAACGCGTTGTCTTGCGCGAGGAAAACGGACAGATATACGGCCGCAGTGCACCGGAGGAAGGAACAGAATTCCTGACTGCCACGGATGAGCGTTTTCGACCAGTGAATGGCTACACGGCGCCTGATGGATCTCTGTTCATTCTGGACATGTACCGAGGTATCATCCAGCACAGCACCTATCTGACGGAGTACCTGCGACGGCAGATTGACATGCGCGGACTCGACCTGCCCCGCGGCCTGGGGCGTATTTACCGGATACGCTGGCAAGGAGCCCCACTAGGTCCGATGCCCAACCTGTCAGAGGCAGACAACGAAGATCTGGTGCGCCATCTGACGCACGCGAACGGATGGTGGAGGGATACCGCCCAACGTCTGCTCATTGAGCGTAACGCCACTGACATGCAGACCGCATTAGAGGCCTTAGTGGTTGGTGCCGAGGATCCACGCGTGCGTATTCATGCCCTGTGGACGCTGGAGGGGCTCCAGCTTGTGGCTCCCTACACACTCCGAAAAGCGGCGGAAGCCACCCACCCCAAGGTGCGCATGGCAGCTGCCCGCGTTGCCGGCGCCGTTGGAGGTCAAGTGGCCCTGGAGGTGCTCCGCGGAATGGGCCGGGAACGAGACCCGCTCGTTGCCCGCTATGTGGCCGGCGCCCTGGGGCAACTCGCTGCGGACCCATGGCTGCGCGACACGGCATGGCAGACCCAGAAAGAACTGGCCGATCGTCACCCGAAGGATGCGTGGATTGCCGATGCTGTCATCGGGGGCCTTGAGGATCAAGAGCAAGCCTTCCTGGACCTTACAGGGGGCGGCGTGCTCCGCGCTGCGCTTGAGCACGCCGCCGGCATGGCCCTTGTCCAAGACCTCGAAGACATCCGCCTGCTGCCCGCCTCGTTTGAGCCCTCTTTCGAGCGCGGGCGATCGATCTACGGCACCTACTGTGCTTCCTGCCACGGGCAGGATGGTCAAGGCCTCACCTCGACAGCGCCTCCGCTTCTCCGATCTCAATGGGTTTTGCAGGATGAAAAGCGACTCATTCGCCTGGTCCTTGACGGCATTCAGGGCCCGATGGACGTTGATGGCATCACCTACAGCGTTCCCGAGATAGCTGCGTACATGCCCGGGA
>JAAZVD010000284.1 GCA_018623785.1 Bacteroidota bacterium
ACCTCCATCCTGGATTTTTACGCCTACCTCATGCTGGGGTACGACTACGACACCTTTGATGCCTTGGGTGGCCAGAAGCACTTCGAAGAGGCTCGCCGCATTGCTGACCTGGCACAGACGCGGGGTGCGTTGGGATGGTCGACGGTTGGTGGCGGTCAGAGCCGTGGAGAGCTGATCTCACAAATCATGGATCCTCGCTTCCAGTCGTTACGAAGGATCTATTTCGACTACCACTACGGCGTGCTAGACCATTTCATCCAGGGGCCTGACGAAGCCAGGGACACCATGCTCGGTATCGTAGAGGAGTTGGCTGCGTTGCGCGAGGACGTTACCCGAGCCTATTACTTGGATCAGTTCTTTGCTGCCAAATACCAAGAAATGATCAGGGTATTTCGAGGGAGTCAGGAAGCGTCCCAGGCCTTCGATGCCCTGTCCCAGAGTGACCCGGCGCATCTTTCTGACTATTCGACCATGATGAACTGATGGGACCGGGACCACGGTTCGATGTACGAGAGGGGGGACTCGAACCCCCACGTCCTAAGGACACTGGATCCTAAATCCAGCGCGTCTACCAATTCCGCCACTCTCGCCGACGCGCCTGTTATTCTGAACGAACTGTCGGGGTTCCGATTGATGATCATTTACAACGTAATTGATAAGCTGCTGGTCTGGGGGCTCATAGGACTGGGACTCCTTCTCTCATCCTGTATGCCACCGCGCGTGGTCTTAACGGTGAGTGAGCGTCCAGAACCCACTGCTGCAGTGGTGGAACACCCTGAGATAAGCCAGAATGACCCTCCTGAGCGTTACTCGCAGGTTGAGATGGCCCCGTTCGATGACGGGCGCATGTGGACCTTCGAGGCGCCTCCCGAGGCATGGTGGGAAGATGCCTATGATGTGACGGTAGACACGCGCTGGCTCGAGAGGGCTCGTCGTGGTGCGTTGCAGTTTGGCCAGATTTGCTCCGCTTCCTTGGTAAGTCAACGCGGTTTGGTCATGACGAATCATCATTGTGCGCGCGAATCTGTGACAAAGGTATCCGGCCCACAGGAATCTCTGCTGGATACCGGCTTCTATGCGACATCGGCCTCGGAGGAGCGGCGCATTCCGGGGCTCACGGTCAGGCAGCTGGCAGCTATTGATGATGTTAGCCAGGAAGTTGTTCGTGCCGCTAGGGATGTGAAAGGATGGGGGCCCAAAGCGGAGGCGCGGCAAAAGCGCGCCGAGGCCATTGAACGGCGCATGAAGGCGCGGAATGAACAGGCAGGAGATACCATGGAGTATAAGGTGGTTGAACTCGTGCCCGGCGTGCGTTACTCAGCCTATACCTACAGGGTCTACCACGATATCCGTCTGGTCTGGGTGCCCGATTTGGCCATGGGCCGATTTGGTGGTGATGCCGATAATTTCGAATGGCCTCGCCACACATTGGATGCGGCCTTTTTTCGGATCTGGGAGGAGGGTGAACCACTCAGGACGGCTGATCATTTTCAGTTTGATGCCAGCGGAGCTGATCCCGAGGAAAGCGTCTTCGTAGTCGGTTATCCCGGATCCACTCGGCGCCTGTCGACGGTTGCGCAGTTGGAATACGAGCGGGACGTTTCGCTGCCTGAGGAGGTGGGCGTTTTGCGAGATCGCATCAAGCGTCTCGAAGCATATCTGGTTTCCCACCCTATCCAGGCAGACTCCTTTGACGTCCGGAATGACCTCATGCAGGCTCGCAACCAGCTTAAGAGCCAGGAAGGGGAACACGCGGCCCTCCAGGATGGATGGGTTCTGTCCAAGACACAGGCGTGGGAAGATTCCCTACGGAGCGTCTTGGTCCGTGATGGGGAGAAGGCAGAGCGTTTTGGTCGTCCCTTCAACGATATCGCTTTGCTTCAGCAGTCTAAGGAGGTTTCCGCGCCTAGGGCACGTGCGTTCACGCATTTCATGAATCCGTCGGTATCGTCACGCATCTTGATGCGGGCCATGTACGGCTACGTATATGCTTTGTCTGCTCGACGTGGTGCGCCGCCGGAGATTCTGGAGGAGATTATGAAAGAGGCCATGCAGATTACGGATTGGCCCCGCGATCTTGAGGTCGATATCATTGCTGCGCGTCTGATGGACTTCGAACGCGCTTTGGGAGAGGACGACCCCACGGTAGAGGGCATGTTGGCCGGTGTCACTACGGAACACATGGCCGATTCCGTTGCTACCTACTCCGCTCTTGCTGACTCAGCTCGATTCAGAGGTCTCTTGGAGGGGAATTTCTTGGCAAGTGGAGACGTGACAGTAGACCTGATAAACACGATAGGGGCCCTTTATTTTACGCTGGACGGGCAGCTGCAAGCACTTTCCGAGCGGGAGGATGCTTTGGTAGATCGGTTGGCTGAACTGCGCTACGAAGTCCAAGGGGATGATTCACCTCCCGACGCTGCGTTCACACTGCGGATATCGGATGGTCGTGTTGCAGACTACACGGTTGGAGAGATCAGGTACCCTACGTTTACAACCTTCGGGAGCATGTTCGCTTTATCGGATTCCTTGGCGGGCCAGAAAGACTGGGACGTGCCTACTACCTGGAAGGATGCGCGTAGTCGGCTGGACAGCTCAATACCTCTGAACCTGGTGGCAACCACGGACATAACGGGTGGTAACTCCGGTTCTCCCTTGCTGGATCGTAATCTGCGCATTGTGGGTCTGGTATTTGACGGCAACAGGCAGAGCTTGGCCGGTGAGTTCGTGTTTTCCGATACGGCAGCTCGAACTATTGCTGTGGATGTCCGTGCGCTGATTGAAGCGTTGGACGTGGTTGAAGGCGCCGATCGACTCATATTGGAGCTCTTGGAAGGCAATTACCACGGCGATGAGGCATCGGCCGAGGAAGCCCGCTGACAGGCCTTGGCAACGTGTTCAGTGATTCTCGTC
>JAAZVD010000285.1 GCA_018623785.1 Bacteroidota bacterium
GCATCGCCGGAGTTGGTGGCGGCAATGCGCGGAAAACGCCAAATATTTCCGGTTCCGACAGCAATGCCGAGTACACTCAGGAGCAGGCCCAGCCTGCTGGAAAACCGTTGATCTTTTTCGGCCATGGGGATGATGCGTTGGGTTCTGGGTAAGTGGATCTGGTGTAAATTCCGCTGCCGGGTAGCCGTTAGTTGTGCGGGTTGGTAGCAAGGAAAGCTTATTGCCCGACGTTCAAGTCGATCGGATAGTAGTCAAAATCGACGAATTTCTGGAGATGGGCATCATAGAGATTCGAAAAGGGGTTACCGCTTTGTCCTCCGGGGTAGATGCCACGTGCCCGCGGCGGTGACGTGGATAGGTCCACGACCACACGCCACGAAGCGCTGAAGCGAACCGGATTGGTTCGCGCCGGAGAAAGTGTCTCACGGTATCCGCCAAACGGGAATCCTTCTCGCCACAGTGCGCGCAGGGGCTCCGCTCCGGTAATATGGCGAAGTTGCAGCGATTGCACCTGGCCCCAAGGAACATCGGTATAATCATCGGCTGCCCACTGCGTAGCCGTTTGTTCGAGCGCCAGGCGGAAGATATCGGGCGCGGTTTCCTTTCCCGGTGTCTCGACGCGGTCGAACCACGGATGGTCTGGGTTCTCCGCTAACAGCTCGAGGATGCGAACAGCCTGTGGTTCCACGCCATCCTCAAAGACAGGCTCATCCCACATGAGGGCTCGTAGAGTCTCAAAATACAGGTCAAACAGCCGCCCCTCAACCGCCTCTGTCGTCATATTACCATCAAAGGAATGCAACTGGCTTCGTACACGTTCTGCATCTGCCGATAGTCCCGACAGGTCGTCGAGCGGGGACGTAAACAAGCCAACCTGCAGCGCCACCTGATCGGCCTGATAGGATGCTATATCATCGACGGTGTGACGGGGCTTGCTTGAGAGCAGCTCGTCAATACGTACCGAGCGATGAATCGAATACCAATCCTGACCCAGATAGTGGGGATAATCTCCGGCGGCAGGCCGCTGGTTGGTGCTGGCCAGATATCCCTTGGAGGGCTCTATCGAAAACGGCAATTCATCGAACGGTACCCGACCGATCCATTCCGTATCGGAGGTGGTCCCGTCAATGACCCCGAAGGCATTGCCCTGACCACGCACTGGCAGGTAGCCGGTGCTCCGAATGGCAATGATCGAATCCGTACCGGCATATAGGATGTTCTGCATGGGATAATCCCATTGCCGGATGGCCCGTTCAAACTCCTCGTAGTCCCGGGCGCGGTTCATATCCCAAACCGCCGCAAACGAGGTCCCGAATTCATGACCGACCCACCGGATGACAACGTCTCCATCATCCTCTCTGAGAACCGGACCGAAGTGAGTGTAGGGCACCGTAATCGCATGTGGTTCAGCACCCTTCACACGGATCGTGTCCGTCTGCATGACGAGATCGCGCCATTCGCCATCAAACAGATACCTATTACCGTCGGTACTGAGCTGCACACGGTAGGTGTCCAGTTGGTCGGATCCGGTATTGGTAAACGCCCAGGCCGTCGTCGGCGTAATCCCTTCGACGATACCTGGCACGGCAGGAAACGTGACACCGTAGACGTTGGTCGTAGGCGTAATCAGGTGCGCCTCGTACCAGATGGCAGGTAGCGTGAGCGATAAGTGCATGTCGCCCGCCAATATGGGCATCCCGGTTTCCGATCGGCTGCCGGCAACCGCCCAGTTGTTGGAGCCCTTGCCATCAACAAAACCCTCGAAGACGGTAGACGGCCAGACTGTGGAGAGTGCCGGACCGCTATCCTTTTGCCCCCGAGCTGATCTCGTGACCGACGGTACTCCGATTGCGTCCTTGTTGAGGATGGCCTCGGGCTCATTAGTCTTGTCTTGCTTCGGGCCAAGAGCGTACGTCCCCATCTCCGAGGAGTCGTCGTCCGCTTCGGCCCACCAGCCCTCTCCCGATTGAACGATCGGAATCTCCCAGGAAGAATACTCGGGGTAGAGCCGCTGAAACATGTCTTCTCCCAAGGCGGCACGTGCCAGGGCGTGCCGACGATCGGTACTTCGGAAACTCAGATCGTAGGTCATGAAGGCGTACAGAGCCATGGTAAACTCCGGGGTAATGGCTTCCGGCGGCTCTGCGCCCAACAGGCGGTACTCAAGAGGGTAATCCCGCGGCTCAAGCTGGGAGAGCCACACATTAGCGCCACGGACGTAGGCCTCGACCGCTTCGTACTCGCGTGGCATCCGATTGGCCATCAGCTCGGTATTCCGCCGAACTGCTTGGACGATGCCATTTCGATAGAAATGCTGATCAGTGCTCAGTGCATCCTCTCCCAGTAATTCGGCCAGACGTCCTGTGCTCACGCGATGGATGAAGTCTATCTGGAATAGGCGATCGCGGACAACTACATAGCCCAGCACCATCATGGCATCCTGGTCTGAGGTTGCCTTGATGTGCGGAACGCCCCGATCATCCATGGTAACCCGAACCGAATCCTGCATCCCATCCAGTAAAATCGTCTCGGTAGGCCACGGTCTTGCGGAACGCGCAGTGCTCCAGAGTCCGTCGAAAGGCTCCAGCATGGGACCGGCACGAAACGAACCAGCGATGGGCAGATGCAGCAAGAGGAGCACGCTCCCGACCAGAACGGCATGTAGTGTAGCGCGCATCATTCGGAGCTTGGTAGTGAGTGTACAGGGCGAAAATGGGACTCCTTTTGGGGGAGATTCGCCGAAACCGGATCCGGGGGGGAGATGGAATCGTCCGAAGACTTGTGGGCAGCAGATTGTTGGCGGTCATCCTCAATGATACGCAACCATTCGTCCGCCACATTGGCATAATCGATGGCGCCACGCGCGAGCACGTCCGCGTCAAATACGGTTGACCCTGATTTCGATGACA
>JAAZVD010000286.1 GCA_018623785.1 Bacteroidota bacterium
CACGTCCACGAATTCACCTTCCCGCTCGTCTATGCGTGGGCCGAGAACTATATGCTCTCGCTCTCACACGACGAAGTCGTGCACGGGAAAGGATCGCTGCTCGGAAAAATGCCGGGCGATGACTGGCAGAAGGCGGCCAATCTGCGGCTTTTATATGGCCATATGATGGGTCACCCGGGCAAGAAGCTCCTGTTCATGGGCTGTGAGTTCGGGCAGGGGGGCGAATGGAACCACGACAGCGGGCTGGATTGGTGGCTGATGGACCAACCGAATCACCGGGGCATTGCCGAGTGGGTCAAGGCGATGAACTTCCTTTACCGGGAAACGCCGCTGCTGCAATACGACGGCGGGGACGGATTCTACTGGATCGACTTCTCGGATCTGGAGAACACGGTCGTGTCGTATGTGCGGCACCGGCATGGAAAGGAGTTGGTGTTCGTCTACAATTTCACCCCGGTGCCGCGCCCCGACTACAAACAGGGCGTCCCGCACTTGGGTACGTGGCGCGTCAAGCTGACCTCGGACGATCTGAAATTCGGCGGCAGTGGCGCAGGTACGCACGGGACCGTTGAGGCCAGGCAAGACATGACGCACGGGCAGCCGGCGTCGGTGAAGCTGGACCTGCCGCCACTGGGTTTGCTGATTCTTGAAAAGGCGCCTGAAGAAAAACCTTCGGCTGAATGACCCGACTAGCTGGCATCCTGGCTCTGGTACTTTTGAGTTCCTGCTCGTCTGAGCGGGAGATCAGGACCTTGCCGGTGGAGGTCTACGAGGATAAGGTGGCCGGCTTCTGGTTGGGGCAGCTTGTGGGCAACATCTATGGTCTGTCGCACGAATTCCGGTACCTGGATGAGCCCGGGCTGGATGCGTTTCCGTACGGTTACGGAGCCGCACTCGAACGGGCCATCGAGGTAGATGGCGCGTTTTCTGATGATGACACGGACCTGGAGTACATGTACCTCCTCCAGATGGAAGAGCATGGGATTGAGCCCACATACGGTCAGCTCAGGGAGGCTTGGATGTACCACATCCGCGATCGGATCTGGGCGGCCAATCGCGTGGCGCTCACGCTGATGCACCATGGGTATTACCCGCCAGCCACCGGAGACAGGGAAAACAATCCCCGCTGGTTCGAGATCGATCCGCAGCTGATCAATGAGATTTGGGCGGTGACCGCGCCGGGCATGACCCGGTATGCCGTGGACAAAACGGCCTGGGCGGCGCACATGACGAACGATGGCTTCGGCATTGAACCGGCGCTCTTCTACGCAGCCATGATCTCGGAGGCTTTTTTCGAATCGGACGTCGAGAGGCTCATCGAAGTGGGTTCGGCTGCTTTGCCCGAGGAGGGCCGCTTCCGGGGCGTGATTGCAGAAATGCAGGCCCTGCATGCGGAACACCCCGAGGATTGGCAGGCGGCAAGGGCGTCTCTGGCGGAGCGATACGGCGGTCGCCAGTCCTACAACGAGTACGGTTGGGAGCCCATTGATGCTACGCTCAACGGTGCGGCTGCCGTACTGGCGCTTTTGTATGGCAGGGGGGATGTCCAGCGCACGCTGGACCTGGCCTGCGCCATGGGATGGGACGCCGACAACCAGGCGGCCACACTGACCGGACTACTGGGAGTGGTGTACGGCGCAGACGCACTACCCCGCAACCTGCTGTATCCGGTCGAAGGATGGGACAAGCCCTTCAACGATCGCTATATCAATGTGTCCAGGTATGACCTGCCCGATGCGTCGATCAAGGATCAAATCGAACGCCTGATTGCCCAGGGCAAGAAAGTAGTGGCGCAGATCGGCGGAACGGCAACGACGTTGGATGGGGAGGACGTGCTGCTGATTGACCGGAATAAGCCTTTCCTGCCCCCGAAAGAGATGTTGCCACCCCCAACGCAGTTCCTGACGGTCGGGGATTCGGTTGATGTCCGGTTCTACTCGACATACGATGGAGCGCAGCTGGCTTCGCCCTTGCCCGATGGATGGTACTGCGAGGGGAGCCGTGTTTCGGGAGTTGCCGTTGAGCCCGGCCGATTCGAGGTGGCTATGATTGCAGGATCGGATACCGCCCGGACCACGATTCACGTCCTCGCAGATAACAGGGCTCCATCGGCTCGCCGCATTCTGCATCATGCCCCAAGCAAGGACCTTGAAATGCTGCGCGATGGGTCCCGATCGGCGCCTGCCTTCTATTCGGAAACATCACCCACGCCGGTCAGACACTGGTATGGGTATGAGTGGGAGGAGCTGGAAGACCTGAGGGCGCTCACGTTTACCGTCGGCTTTCCCCGGGAAGAATGGGGCTGGTTTCGCGAGCCAGTCGTCGAGTATCGGTCGCCTTCGGGGGCGTGGATGGAAGTGTCCGATCTTGAATTCACGCCGGACATGCCTACCGGAACATCCAAATATCTCCAGCCCGGACTGGTTACCTACCTGGCCTCATTCCAGCGCGTGAACACCACGGCCATCCGCTTGGCGGGATGGGCCGGTGGGCACCCGGTTGATGCCCCGCCCACATATGGAACCACGCTGACGGAACTGACCGCGCACTGACTCGGCTGGGCGCCTGCCGGCCGAATGGGGCGCGCACTGAAGCCTACGGAATACCCAGCAGCTTGTGCGTCTGGATGGAGAGCCGCCACTGCGGATTGTTCAGGCAGTAGGCGGTGGCTTCCTGGGTGAAGCGATCCTGATCCGGCCCGTCCATGGGCTGGAGGTAGAAGTGATCGAAGGCCCAGTCCTCGAACCGCTCGGGTGGCGCCTTGGGCTGAAACCAAACCAGTTTCAATTCATGGCCGCTCTGCTGCACAACCTCGGCGTCTTTCTTGGGCGATACGCAGATCCAGTCGATGCCCTCAGGCGCCTGGATGGTGCCGTTCGTTTCGATGGCGATAAAGGCGCC
>JAAZVD010000036.1 GCA_018623785.1 Bacteroidota bacterium
CAGGTGATGCGGCGCAGGCGCGTCGGATTCGAAGCGAAGGGCCAGGTGCTCAATCCCGATGTGACTGGTCCGCTCCAGCTCAACGAGCCGAACGCCCCACTCCGGTCGGATGTCGTGTACAAGGGGTTGTCTGAGGGTCAAGAGCCATCCGTTCGGGCGTTCCTGGGTCGATACGACCGTAGCTGGCTGCGTTATCAGCGGGCGCTCCGGATTTTCTATCAATCGCTCACCGACGGGCAGGTCGTACGGCCCGAGCACGTGCTCGAGGAAGCTGCCCTGCGCGCCATCCGGGTTGAACCAGTGCACTTCAAGTTGGGCACCGGGCAGCGGCGGGGATGCATCCGAAATCATGATCTGCATCCTGGCCTGTCTGCCGGAGACGGCACTCCATCCGTTGGCAACGTACTCGGGTCCGATGGGAGGGATGGGATGGGCGATGCCGGCCCGTCGGGACCAGAGGACACCACCTGCCCAGGTATACGCAGAAAAGGGACGGAAGAGATTGGTCAGGTTGTTCTCCCGCTGGTAGGCAGCAATGCCCGCAACCAGGGAGTCTGCCTTGGGATCGGCCCACTTCGTCAAGGAGCCTGAAACGGCAAGCTCCGTCGCGGGCGATCCGTCGTCGGATCGTTTGCCGCGGATGATCAGGCTGTCCTGCTCCAGGAAAAGGACACCGCTAATGTCGATACGTCCGCTCGGAAGACCGAGAACGACCCATCCGGTATCCTTGCTCGCCGCTTCAAGGGCCATACGCAGCGCTGCGGTATCGTCGATGCCATCATTGGGCACCACGCCGAAATCTTCTGCCTGATAGGTAGTGGGGGGCTCAGGAAGGATTTCTTCCCCCCAACGATAGCCGGCGTAGGAAAAATCGGGCAGGAAAACGGTTGACGTATCCGCCAGCAACAACGGCGTCCAGGGACCATTATCTACCCTCCGGGCCTCGAAGCGCTCAGGAAGGGAGGCTCGATAGCCCATCCACGTGGTAAGACCCAGAGGGGCAGCAAAAAGAGCAACAAGACGCCGTCGGCGTATCGCGGTGGAGGAGGAGGGCATGCCGGAGCTTATTCTTCGAACAGTTCGCCGCTCCTACCGGAATGCTTCAGCCCGAAGTGGCGGTACGCGGCTGCCGTAGCAATGCGGCCCCGAGGGGTTCGCTCCATGTATCCTTCCTGGATCAGATACGGTTCGTAGACGTCCTCAATGGTACCTGCCTCTTCGCCCACGGATACGGCCAGGTTTGCAAGGCCGGTCGGTCCGCCGCCGAACTTCTCAATGAGCGTCATCAGGATGCGCGTGTCCATATCGTCGAGACCCTCGATATCAACATTGAGGGCGTTGAGCGCATGGTCAGCCAGCTCCCGGGTGATGCGTCCATCGCCTTCCACTTCGGCGTAGTCGCGTGTGCGACGCAGGAGGCGGTTGGCAATACGCGGCGTTCCACGGGAACGCCGCGCGATTTCGGCGGCCCCATCGGGCGTAAGGGCCACGCCCAGCAGCCCGGCCGAGCGCTCCACGATGCGAGTCAGTGTCGAAGCTGGATAATAATCGTATCGAAAATCAATACCGAAACGGGCTCTGAGCGGCGCTGTCAATAATCCCTTTCGGGTAGTGGCGCCGACCAGCGTGAACGGTGGCAGCGAAATTTTAACGCTCCGCGCGCTGGGACCCGAGTCGATCAAGATGTCGATATGATAGTCCTCCATGGCCGCGTAGAGGTATTCCTCCACGACCGGCGCCAGGCGGTGGATCTCATCGATGAAAAGGATATCGCCCTCGTTCAGATTGGTCAGCAGCCCGGCAATCGAGGCAGGCTTGTCCAATACCGGCCCACTGGTTGTCTTGACCTGTGCACCCATCTCGGCAGCAATGATGTAGGCCAGGGTCGTCTTGCCCAATCCCGGCGGTCCGGAGAGGAGGACATGATCCAGGGACTCTCCGCGACGCTGCGCCGCTGTCATGAAGACACGCAGGTTCTCCTTGATCTTCTGCTGCCCGATGAAGTCGTCCAAGGCCTTGGGTCGGAGCGCCTTCTCAATGTCTTCCTCCGTACCCGAGGGAAGGGGAGTGAACTGACCAGAGCGTTCAATCATGGCGATGGGTCAAGGATGGCAGACGGCGAATGAGGATCGGGCTGGCCGCGAACCGAGCGAGCTGCGGCATAAGCAAGGTAGCAGTTTGACGATGCGTTTGCCCTCGGGTTCACCAAAAAAAGGATACCCGGTATTGGCCCAGGCTTACCCGGGGTCAAGACGTCCCTCAAGCATAAGGCTGCCAAGGTATTATCCGTTAAGAGAACAATATTTCATGGGACCTGTGTCACCTGATGATACTGTCAATATTGTTTCTTGTACCATCAGGCGATAGAATACGGCATCATGTTTGTAGTGGACGATGTGCTCATATCCGATGACGTTGTACAGGCTGCTTTCAGCTGCCTCCTGACGGCCTGCAAGGGAGCCTGCTGCGTGCAGGGTGCCTCGGGCGCCCCATTGGAAACGTCGGAGTTGGCTGAGATCGACGCCGCCTTGGTTGCTGTCAGGGACCAACTGCGGCCCGAGGCGCTCGCGGTCATCGAAGAAGAAGGCGCATGGGAAGAGGTGGCTCCGGGCCATTATGCAACGACCTGCGTGGGAGATGCTGAATGTGTGTTTGTTCGGTACGATGGTCCCGTGGCCAAGTGTGCCATCCAGGAAGCCTATCACGAAGGCAAGGTGGGTTTCGAGAAACCGATTTCCTGTCATCTCTACCCCATCCGCATTACCAAGCTGGGCGATTTTGAGGCCCTCAATTACGAACAGATTGACATCTGCTCTCCAGGCAGGACCTGCGGTGCCGAGCAGGGCATCGGTTTGGCCGAAATGCTTGAACGGCCTTTAACCCGCAAGTACGGCCCGGATTGGTACGCCCAGTTCCTGCTCATGGTCAGGGAGCGACGCAAGGTCATTGGAACTCCCTTTCAGACGCAGGAGGAGGGCTGACCCGTGCTGAACCTACAGCAGAAGCAGTCCCTCCAGCAGCGGCTCTCTCCGCAGCAAATCCAGTACGTCAAGCTGCTGCAGCTCCCCACGCTGGCCCTCGAACAGCGGATCAAGCAGGAAATGGAAATCAATCCTCTACTGGAAGAGGGCGAGGACGTAATAGAGGAAGCGGCACTGGACGAGCAATCCGAGGATGACCAGTTCGACGACGTGCTCGACCCGGAGGATGAGCACACCGAAGATGAGTACGACTGGGAAGAATTCCTGGATACGGAGGATGATCTTTACGGATATAAGGCCGCTGTCGATCACAGTGCTGAGGAAGAGGAGCGGGAAACGCCGATCGTATCTGTGAGCAGCATGATCGAGTCCCTGCGGGACCAGCTTGCCTTTCTCGACCTGGATGATCAGGAAGAGCTGATGGCGGAACAGATCATTGGCTCTATCGATGAGGATGGCTACCTGCGACGCTCCCTGGAATCCATAGTTGATGATATTGCCTTCAACCATGGAATCATGCTTTCAGAGGCAGACGTCGAGGCAGTGCTACAACGGATTCAGCGCCTTGAGCCGGTAGGGGTCGCGGCCCGGGACCTCCAGGAGTGCCTGCTGGTCCAGCTCGACATGCTGCCCGAGGAGGTCCCGGGCCGCGATGTAGCCATGGATATGCTGACTCGTGCCTACAAGGCCTTCACCATGAAGCACTACGACCAGATCATGCGACGTCTGGGTGTAGACGGGCAGGATCTGAAGGATGCCTTCGAGCTCGTGCAACGCCTCGATCCCAAGCCGGGTGAGGGCGCGTTTTCGGCATCGGAGAACTACATAACACCGGATTTCATGGTCCGGGTGGAAGAGGAGGCCTTCATCATCACCCTGCAATCCGGGAATGCCCCCGAACTGCGGGTATCCCGTCACTACCAGCAAATGCTCGAGAAGGTGGTAGCGGACAAAAAGAAAGGGCGCTCCTCGTATGACAACGAAACGCAGCAATTCCTGAAGTCCAAATTCGAATCAGCCCGCTGGTTCATCACTTCCATCAACCAGCGGCGCCAGACCATGCTGGCCGTGATGCATGCCATCGTGGAGCGGCAGGAAGACTTCTTCCGTTTGGGAGAAGGCCATCTCAAACCGATGATCCTCAAGGATATTGCCGAGATGATCAACATGGATATTTCCACGATTTCCCGCGTGGTCAACGGCAAGTACGTGCAGACCGAGTTCGGCGTTTACGAGCTCAAGCATTTCTTCTCGGAGGGCCTTACCACTGATTCCGGTGAAGAAGTCTCCAACAAAGAGGTCAAAGCCCTCATCGAGCGGATCATATCCGAGGAGAACAAGAAAAAGCCGTTGTCCGATCAGCGTATCGCCGACATGTTGGACGAGAAAGGATTCCAGATTGCCCGCCGTACCGTTACGAAGTACCGGGAGCAGCAGGGCATCCCCGTGGCCCGGCTCCGTAAAGAAATCGTTCTGTCCTGATCGGTCCTGATTCCGTATTTTGTTGTGTTATGGATTGGGTAATTCCCCGCTCGCTCCGGCCCGATCCGCGCTTTCGTTTCAGTCATACTTCTGGGCCCATCATGTCCACGCTTGAGCAGTACTTCGAGCCGTTCCGACACCATATCGTCGGCATCGACCAAACGTTTACGGGTCCGTACGGGGAGAAATCCATCATCTATGCGGACTGGATTGCCAGCGGCCGCCTCTATGGCCCGATTGAAGAGCGCCTCTCCCGTATGATTGGCCCCCTCGTGGGTAACACGCACACCGAGACGAGTGTGACCGGCACGTCGATGACCCGCGCCTACCGACAAGCGCGCGACATCATCAAGCAGCATGTGAATGCTGGGGCGAACGACATTATCATTGCCGCTGGATCGGGCATGACGGGAGTTATCAACAAGCTACAGCGCATTATCGGCGTGCGTGTCCCGGAGAAAGTGCAGCCTTACCTGCAGGTCCCCGAAGACCGGCGGCCCGTGGTGTTCATCACCCACATGGAGCACCACTCCAATCATACCTCCTGGATTGAATCTCTGGCAGATCTGGTGTGGATCGATCCCGACCATGATGGTCTGTGTGCCGTGGAGAAGTTGAAGCGCGAGATCGTCAAGTACAAGGGCCGTCCCCTGATCTGCTCTTTTACGGCATGCTCCAACGTGACCGGTGTCCATACACCCTACCATGAACTCTCGCGCGTCATGCACGAACATGGTGGATGGTGTTTCGTGGACTTCGCTGCCAATGCGCCCTACGAGGACATCAACATGCACCCCGAGGATGAGATGGAACGGCTTGACGCCATCTTTTTCTCACCTCATAAATTTCTGGGCGGTCCTGGTTCGAGTGGTATCATGGTCATCAATGCGGAGTTGAACCAGAACCGTGTTCCCGATCATCCTGGTGGGGGAACCGTAGACTGGACGAACCCCTGGGGCGAGCATCGCTTCGTCGAGAATCTTGAAGACCGAGAAGATGGCGGTACACCTGCTTTCCTGCAGACTATCCGGGCTGCCATGGCTGTCAAGCTGAAAGAAGAGATGGGTACGGATGCTATCGCAGCAAGGGAGCATGAGCTCTTGGCCACGGCGTTTCCGCGCCTGCGTGCTATCCCGGGTCTGCACATCCTGGCCGACAATATCGAAGATCGGTTGGGCGTTATCTCTTTCTATGTCGAGAATGTCCACTACAACCTGATCGTCAAGCTGCTCAATGACCGGTACGGAATTCAGACGCGCGGCGGGTGCTCGTGTGCCGGAACGTATGGTCACTATCTACTCCGTGTCGATCGAGAGCATTCCAAGCGCATCACGGACCAGATCAACGAGGGTTTCCTGGCCAACAAGCCAGGATGGGTCCGCTTGTCGCTGCACCCCACCATGACCGATGCCGAGCTGGATTTCGTACTCGATGCCCTGGCGGAGATCGTTGTGCACGTGGAGGAATGGGCCGAGGATTACGAGTACAGCGCCGCCACCAATGAGTACACCCACAAGGCAGGCGAAGACGGAGTAGACGTGGCAGAATGGTTCGAGGTGGGTCCTGTACCAGTAGCTGTCTGACAGGTCTGGTCAACTTACCATAGGGTCGTCTGGCTCTCTTGGGCGAATGGGAAGGGGTTACGACCTACCCGGATGTGGTGTCTTTTGGGCGAACGGGTCCGGTGCAGGGGTTGCTTCCGCAAGGCCTGTTCGTCAATGTCATTCACCACAACCTTCTCGGTACAGCCATGACGCCTCTACGCGCACCATCGCCCCCTCAATCGTCCTTGAGAGGCTTGTTGATCCGCTACGTAACCGGTCAAATTTCCGAAACCCAGTGGGCACGAGTAACCGAGATACTCGATGCCAGGGGTATTTCGGCAAGCGAGCGCGAGGCATTTGTCTGCCTCGTTGATGAGATCATGCGAGGTCAGGCCTCATAGGCCTCCAGCGGTAGGCATGAGCACACCAGGTTACGGTCACCCTGCGCATCGTTTACACGGCGCACAGATGGCCAGAACTTGTGACTGTGCGACCAGGAGGCTGGCCATGCCGCCTTCTCGCGGGAGTACGCCTGGTCCCAGGCATCGGCCGACACCATGGCAGCGGTGTGGGGCGCATTGGCCAGAACGCTTTCCTTGTCGGCAACGAGACCTAATTCCACTTCCTGGATTTCTGCGCGGATGGAGGTCATGGCCTCCACGAAACGGTCCAGCTCGGCCTTATTTTCGCTTTCCGTCGGCTCGACCATGACGGTTCCGACCACTGGCCAGGACATGGTCGGTGCGTGAAAGCCATAATCCATCAGGCGCTTGGCCACATCTACTTCTGTCAGCTCCGTGTTTTGACGAAGGGAGCGCAGATCCAGAATGTACTCGTGCGCCACACGGCCAGTCTTGCCCGTGTAGAGGACATCGTAATGCTTGGACAGCCGCTTTGCCATATAGTTGGCATTGAGGATGGCTACCTGGGTGGATTTCTTCAGGCCTTCCGCACCCAACATGGCAATGTAGGCCCATGAAATGAGCAGGATGGAGGCACTACCGTAGGGTGCGGCCGCCACCGGGCCGATACTGCCGCCGGCATCGACTACCGGATGGCCGGGCAGGAAGGGAGCCAGGTGCTTGGCTACACAGATCGGACCGACACCCGGGCCACCACCACCATGCGGTATGGCGAACGTTTTGTGCAGGTTCAGGTGGCATACATCGGCCCCAATATCGCCGGGTCGACAGATTCCGACCTGGGCATTCATATTGGCGCCGTCCATGTAGACCTGACCACCCAGCTCATGCACGATCTGGCAGATATCCTTGATATCCTCCTCGAATACGCCATGGGTGGAGGGGTAGGTAATCATCAGAGACGACAGATTGTCGCCCGCCGCCTCGGCCTTCTCGCGCAGATCCGCGACATCGATGTTACCGTTGTCATCGCAGGATACGACAACGACCTCCAGGCCGGCCATAACAGCACTGGCTGGGTTGGTACCGTGGGCAGAGCTGGGTATCAGACATACCTTCCGGTGGCCCTGACCCTCGCTTTCCTGGTATGCCCGGATGACCATCAGGCCAGCATACTCGCCTGATGCACCCGAGTTGGGCTGCAGGGACGTGGCTGCAAAACCAGTGATTTCGTTGAGCCACGTGCGCAGCTCATTCATCATTTCATGGTATCCCTGCGCCTGATCCGCCGGAGCAAACGGGTGCAGGCTGTTGAACGCAGGCATCGTGATTGGCATCAGTTCTGCTACGGCGTTCAGCTTCATCGTACACGAACCCAGGGGGATCATGCTGGTGGTCAGCGAAAGGTCTTTCGTTGACAGATGATGCATGTAGCGCGTCAGTGCGGCTTCAGAACGGTACCGGGAAAAAACGGGATGAGTCAAGTAGTCGGACGCACGCTTAAGGACACCCGCATACCCTGAATCAAGACGCCCAGCCAGCTCGTCGACCGTGCTGGCAGCGTCCGGTATTCCGAACGCGCCGAGAAGGGCGGCCAGATCGTCCGCTGTCACGGTTTCATCCAGGGTCACGCCGATCGAATCGTCCTCGAAATAGCGCAGGTTGATGCCGGCCGTCAGAGCACGCTCGCGAACGGTCTCTGTATCCACACCCTCAACGCGGAGGGTATCGAAGAAATGATCGTGACGCAGGGCTAAGCCGCCCTTGCGCAGGCCTTCTGCCAGAATTCGCGTCATATCGTGGATGCGGGTCGCAATGGCTTTGAGACCTTCTGCTCCGTGATACAGGGCATACATACTGGCGATGACGGCCAGCAGGACCTGGGCAGTACAAATATTGGACGTGGCCTTATCCCGGCGAATGTGTTGTTCGCGCGTCTGAAGGGCCATTCGAAGTGCCCGTTTGCCGTCTGCATCCTCACTGACGCCGATGATACGGCCGGGCACTTGCCGCTTGAAGCCGTCCGTAGTGGCAAAGTAGGCGGCATGTGGACCACCGAATCCGACCGGGACGCCGAAACGCTGGGTGGTGCCTACCACCGCATCGGCGCCAAACGCTCCCGGCGCCTGCAGAAGTGTCAAGCTGAGCAGGTCGGCGGCTACAACAACATAGGCGCCCTTTTCATGGGCTTGCTCGCAGAATGCTGCATAGTCATGGATAGCACCATCCGTAGCCGGATACTGCACCAGCGCTCCGAAGAAATCATCTCCAAAGACGAAAGACCGGTGATCTCCGACGACAATATCGATATCCAGAGGGGTGGCCCGCGCTTCTACGACCGCAATCGTCTGTGGGTGACAGGCCTCGGATACGAAGAAACGGTTTCCACCGCCCCGCTTGGCCTTGCGGTGGAACATCATCATGGCCTCTGCGGCGGCGGTTCCTTCGTCGAGCAGCGAGGCATTGGCAATTTCCATGCCCGTCAGATCCATGATCATCGTCTGGAAATTGAGGAGGGCCTCAAGACGGCCCTGCGCAATTTCGGCCTGGTATGGCGTGTACTGAGTGTACCAGGAGGGATTTTCCAGAATACCACGTTGGACGACCGGCGGGGTAATTGTGCCATGGTATCCCGTGCCTATGAACGAGCGGTACGGCTTGTTCTTGGCGCCCAGAGCGCGCGCTCGATTGATGAGCGCTGTTTCCGAGAGAGCCTCGGGAAGATCCATGTCCCGGTTCATGCGGATACTTGCGGGAACAGTCTCTTCGATGAGAGCATCGAGCGAGGCAGCGTCTATGGCTTCAAGCATCTCCAGAATCTCGGATTCGGAGGGCCCGATGTGTCGGTCAGCAAAACGGTCCGTGGACCTCAGACGAATGGACATGGCAGTCAGAGGATCTGGATGAAGGCAGCCGGGCGGGTGGCACGCCATGGACTGGGATAACGGGGCGAAGGCCCCGGCAGCAACGCGCTTGAGACGCGGCTACACATGCAAAATTACACCCGTCGCCATTCAAGATTGGTTGAATCCTGAGACTTCACCGAGAAACCGAATGAGGGCGTCTTACCGGGGTTCTTTTGCCAGTTTGTCGAGTGCTTCCCGCGCTGCGCGCTGTTCAGCTCCTTTCTTGCTGCGGCCCTCTCCGCGCCCCAGTTCAATGCTGTCCACATGAACAGCTACCACAAAGCGCTTGTCGTGACTGGGGCCCGATTCA
>JAAZVD010000287.1 GCA_018623785.1 Bacteroidota bacterium
CTGCAATTCACCTTTACAGACCCGATCGATGAAACGTTTACTGTTCGCGAAAGCTCTCTTGGCTTGTCTGTTGCTACCCCTGAATGCTCCGTCGGCGTCCGCCCAGGACCGCTTTGATGTGACTGGAGCTGTGGTGGATACCGCTGGAGTGGGATTGCGAGGGGCCACGGTTGTTGCCCTCACGGCTTCCGACTCGACGCTTACCAAGTTTGCGACCGCCAACGCAGATGGTGACTTCACGCTCAGACGTGTGCCAGCGGGCGACTACATCCTCCAGATCACTTTCGTGGGATTCCGCACCGTCCAGCAAGACTTTTCATTGACGGATGCGGATTTCGACGCAGGACGCATTGAAATGGAGATTCAGACCGAGGAACTGGATGAACTCGTCGTGTCGGCCGAGCACATTCCGATGGTGGTCAAGAAGGATACGCTGGAGTATAACGCCAATGCCTTTGCCACGCGTCCCAATGCGGTCGTTGAGGACTTATTGCGGCGCCTTCCAGGTATCGAGGTGGATTCGGACGGATCCATCACGGCCCAGGGGGAAGAGGTCAGTCAGGTCCTTGTTGACGGCAAGGAGTTCTTTGGCGATGATCCTCAGATCGCAACCAAGAACCTCCCCGCTGACGCCGTCGAGACCGTGCAGGTATTCGACAAAAAGAGTGACATGGCGGAATTCACCGGCGTGGATGATGGGGAAGAGCAGAAGACCATCAACCTCGAACTGAAGGAAGACGCCAAGAATGGCTACTTCGGCAATATGAGTGGGGGATACGGTGCCGACGGACGGTATGACGGCCAGGCTTCGATCAATCGCTTCTCCCCCAACACGCAACTGGCGTTCATCGGCAACCTGAACAACGTCAACCGTCAGGGCTTTTCGTTTGGAGACTACATCAGCTTCATGGGGGGCATGGGCGCCATGATGGGCGGCGGAGGATTCCGGCTCGACAATGGTGGCAGCGGCATCAACATTGGTGGTAACCTATCAGACGGGTTTTCCGAGACGCTGGCCCTTGGCCTGAACGCCAGCCGCGATTTTGGAAGTAGCACGGAGGTGCGCAGTTCGTACTTCCTCTCCAGTATCGAGAACAGCCAAGTGCGTTCGACGCTGACGCAGCAGGTGCTCGGATCTTCCTTGACAGCGAATACCGACGAGAACAGCACCCAGGTCAGCGACAACATGACGCATCGTCTGAACCTGAATATCAGTCAGGATTTTGCCGAGGGTCACGATATGAGGCTCCGGAGCAATTTTACGATCAGTAATTCCACGCTGTCCAACATCGGTCTTCGCAACACCGTGGACGGGATCGGCACGGTCCAAAACACGAGTGATACCAGCTATTTGACCGATGGCAACCAGACGCGAGGCCAAGCCAATCTGACGTGGCGTAAGCGCCTGAATGAGCGGGGAACGAGTCTGGTTGCAGAAACGCGCCTGAATCTGAACGACTCGGATACGGAGGCTGATCTGGAGTCTCTGACCGGTGTGGCTGGCGAGGGCAATGCCCTGACCTACGAAGAGATTCAGCAGATCCAGGAATCGCTCGGAAATACGTTGCAACAGACGCAACGCGTATCGCTTACACAGTCCATCGGAGAGGCAAATCTGCTCGTCCTCCAAGCAGAAAGGCAGGCCATCAATGAGGACAAGGATCAAGTTGTGTATGACTTGGCCTCGGGTAGGCAGATTCGTAATGATCTTCTCAGCTCAGGCTTGGATCGTACGTATTCCTACTTGCGGGGCGGATTCACCTTCCGTCGCAATTGGGATAAGTTCAGCATGAATGTGGGCGCCGAAATTCAGGAGTCAACGCTGGAGGGCACGATTCTGGAGAATGATGTTTCGGTATCAAATGGCTACACCCATATTCTTCCCATGGCGCAGCTCAATTGGTCTCCGAAGCAGGGCCGCGATGTCTGGCTGCGCTATTCCACACGAACCCGGGAGCCCTCCATGAATGAGCTACAGCCATTCACGGACAACTCGGATCCGTTGAACGTGTATGTCGGGAATCCTGAGCTGGAGCCCGAGTACCGACACTCACTGTCGCTGCGCTACAACTACTTCGATCAGTTCACCTTTGTGAATCTGTTTGCATGGATGTCCGCGACCTACACCGACAATAATATCACCCGCTCCCGGACCATCGGTCGCGGCCTGGCCCAGGAAATCACGTCGGTCAACACAGAAGGCGACTGGACCTACAACGGGAATGTGAACTTCGGCGCACCCATTCGGCCGCTGGGCATGAAGTTCAATCTCTCGAATAATGCCATGTTCAACCGTGGTATCGAAATCATCAATGATGAGGAGAGCACGTCTCGAACGTTGAGAAACACCGTAAAACTGACGCTCGAGAACCGAACAAAAGATCTGTTCGATGTTGCTGTAACGGGATCTTTCACCTTCAACGATGTGGCGTACAACCTGAATCCAGATCAGGATCAGAACTATGTGAACTCCTCGTATTCCGTACGGGCCGGCCTGTACCTGGGCGAGACGTGGGAGATTTCGAGTGAGCTGGACTACCGGACCTATTCGCAGGAGGTATTTGGAGAAGCACGCTCCGTACCACTTTGGGAAGCCTCGGTAACCAAGACGCTCATCGGTCAGCGTGCCGATCTGCAGCTGGTGGCACTCGACATCCTTGACAGAAATGAAGGAATCAGCTTCACGAACACGGGCAACATGATCCGCGAGCAGCGCATCAACTCGCTGGGCCGCTATGTGATGCTCAAGTTCATCTATCGCCTCTCGGGCTCTGGAAAGGACAGCGGACGAGGTGCACCGGTCACCCGGATGATGGGTTGATCGTGAAAACGCTCTTTGTGGCCGGCATGCCCCATCTTGATCATGGGGCATGCCGGCCACAG
>JAAZVD010000288.1 GCA_018623785.1 Bacteroidota bacterium
CAGTCCTTTTCTTCATCCAACATCACGAATGGACGGACACTGGATGTGCCATCCACTATCATGGATACAAGACTGACCGCTCCGTAACCCCGAGCACCAAAAAAACTACCAGATAGGTTCGTTTTTATCGATCACCTGGCCGGCTTCCCCGATAATCAAGGGGTCCGGTTCGATGACCACCGTATGATCTTTCTGGGGGTAGTCCAGATGGTAGAGGAAATGATTCATACAGTTGAGACGGGCGCGCTTCTTGTCATCGGATTTGACCACTGACCAAGGCGCTTCCTCCGTATCGGTATGGAGAAACATGTTCAGTTTCGCCTTCGTGTAGTCATCCCACTTATCTCGCGACTGTCGATCAATATCGCTCAGTTTCCATCCTTTGAGCGGATCGGACTCCCGCGATATCATACGGGCCTTTTGTGCGCCGCGAGTAACCGAAAACCAGTATTTGAAAAGCACGATGCCCGAGCGTACCAACATGCGCTCGACTTCTGGTGCCTGTCGCAGGAATTCCTTGTACTCTTTGCCGGTGCAGAAATTCATGACGCGCTCTACACCGGCCCGGTTGTACCACGATCGATCAAAGAATACCATTTCGCCCGCCGTCGGGAATTGACGGATGTAGCGCTGGAAATACCACTGTCCGCGCTCTTCGTCCGTGGGCTTTTCAAGCGCCACCACGCGGGCGCCTCGCGGATTGAGATGTTCCATGAAACGCTTGATGGTACCCCCCTTGCCAGCTGCATCACGACCCTCGCACACCACCATGATACGCGTGCCACTGCGCTTTGCCCAGCGCTGCACCTTGAGCAGTTCGATCTGCAGCAGTCGTTTTCGGGTATCGTAGGCCGAGCGGCTCAACTTCTGGGTATAGGGATAGATACTGTCCCTGAAGAGCACGTTGATCTCTGCGTCGGAGTACCCGAGATCCTCCCGCACCAGGTCCGTTCTGGGCGCCTCGGGGTCGAGCAGCGATTCGCCCTTCCTCTTGTTGCCAATCGTCGAGGTTCCTTCCTCAGCCGAAGCGTCGACCTTCCTTAGATCCAGTACTTTTTTGGACATGAAATCGGGGTGTAGCGTCTGATGGTGTGCATCATCATGGGGCAGAAGTGGTATTAAGGTACCACGTTCCTGAGACTCCTACCGGTTCGGTGGGCGCTCTTGGACGCACCTTCCATCGAAGCGGCCTGCTTGTTACCTTAGAGGTACGATCTCCAAGGTCATTCCCCCATGCATATCCTTCGGACGACCGGGTACGTGCTGCTCTTCTTGACGCTCGGTACCCCCGCAGCAACGGCACAGACTCCCGAAACACATTCAGTAGCGCGCCTGTGGAACGAGGCGTTGTTGCAGTCAATACGCGATGATTTTGCCAGGCCGACCGTTCATGCCCGCAATCTGTTCCATGCATCTGTTCTGATGTGGGACGCGTGGGCAGCGTACGATGCGGTGGCGCAACCCTACATGCTGGGTGGGACGCTGCAGGGCTTTACCTGCGCGTACGAGGGAGTGTCCGTTCCGCCGGATATCCGCGCAGCCAGGGAAGAGGCACTCAGCTATGCCGTGTACCGCTTGCTGAATCATCGGTTTGATCTGTCACCCGGTCGGGATGCCGCCCATGCACGGTATGATCGCCTGATGCAGGATCTGGGGTATGATCCGGCCTACATAGACACGGATTACTCCAGCGGAGTACCGGCAGCGCTCGGAAATTACTTGGCCGACTGTATGATTACCTATGGCCATGAGGATGGGGCGAACGAAGCTGAATTATACGCCAACCGGTACTACCGCCCGGTCAATCCCCCCTTGGCGCCCCCTCTTCCCGGCAATCCTCTGATTCTGGATATGAATCGGTGGCAGCCGCTTTCCTTCGATGTCTTCATCGACCAGGCGGGCCAAGAGCTCCCCATGGGGACCCCCGAGTTTCTCAGTCCCGAATGGGGCCGGGTTCATCCCTTTGCCATGACCCCTGAGGATTTGACTGTCCACGAGCGGGATGGCTTTGAGTACTGGGTATATCATGATCCGGGGCCACCACCGACATTGGATGTGCTTGATGGCGGAGGACTTTCCGACGAGTATAAATGGAGCCATTCCCTGGTGGCCATCTGGTCGTCCATGCTGGACCCCTCCGACGGCGTCATGTGGGATATCTCTCCCGCGCGCATCGGCAACCTGGCTATTCGCTCCTATCCCGAGGACATCGAGGGACAGCGGGATCTTTATGATTTGTTCGAGGGCGGCGACGTTAGCCAAGGTCGTCGCCTGAACCCCCATACCGGCCAGCCCTACTGGGCTCAGATCGTACCTCGGGCCGATTATGCCCGTGTTCTGGCCGAATTTTGGGCAGACGGACCTGACTCGGAAACGCCGCCGGGTCATTGGTTTACCATCCTGAATTATGTCTCTGACCATCCTGAGCTGGTCAAGCGTTTCCGGGGAACGGGTCCCGTTCTGGACGATCTGGCCTGGGACGTGAAGGCATATCTGGTCCTGGGGGGCACCATGCACGATGCGGCCATTGCTGCCTGGGGGGTAAAGGGGTGGTACGATTATATACGTCCTATTTCCGCCATCCGGGGTATGGCGGAATATGGACAGAGCAGCGACCCATCTCTGCCCCGTTATCATCCGGCTGGCATCCCGCTGGTACCGGGATATATCGAAATGGTTACGGAAGGCGATACGCTGGCCGGTGACAATGATGAGCACCTCTACGAGATCAAGGTGCGAGCCTGGCGAGGTCCTGAATATGTTTTTGATCCGGAGACGGATGTAGGCGGCGTGGGGTGGATTCTGGCAGCCAACTGGTGGCCGTATCAGCGCCCAACCTTTATAACACCCCCCTTTGCCGGCTATGTGTCGGGTCATTCCAC
>JAAZVD010000289.1 GCA_018623785.1 Bacteroidota bacterium
AACAGGATACGGGTCGGCCCGTGAGCACTGGCGCGCAGGATAGCCCTCAATTGGGGAGTGAGCAGCTCCGGTTTGTCGAGCATGATGCGGATACCCCGCCATCCAAGAAACGGATTATGCTCCCGGTGACCCATGGGCAACAGTTTGTCACCACCAAGGTCCAAGATTCTGAAGGTCGTTGTGTGAGGCGCCACGGCCTGGACCACCTTGGTGTACTCCACCGCCTGCTCCTCTTCCGTCACGATGGCACGACCTTCCATTAGCAGAAGCATCTCTGTCCTGAAGAGACCGATTCCCTGGGCCCCGTTTTCTTCCAGGAGCGGAATTTCCTCCTTCAACTCCAGATTAGCCTGCAACAGCACCGGGTGACCGTCAAGCGTTTCAGCCGGAAGGTCGACCAGTTGCTTGTCTTCTTGAAGCAGGCGCTTGTATCGCTTCTGCTTGACCCGATAGCTCTCCAGTGTGGCTTCATCCGGATCAATGATCAGCTCTCCTCGAATGCCGTCCAGAATGACGAGATCGCCAGTGGATACCTCCGAGGTTGCCCCGTGGGTGCTAACCACAGCCGGAACTCCCAAGGCCCGAGCCATGATCGACACATGCGATGTCGGCCCGCCGAAATCCGTCGCGCACCCCAGGATACCCCTTCGGCTGAAGAGGATTATATCGGCTGCGGTCAGATTTTCAGCAATGACAATGGAGTTCTCATCTACGGCGGAAAGGATGCGCCCCCGCCGAAGATGGCGGATAATCCGATCTTGTATGTCGAGCAAGTCGTTGGAACGCTCGCGCAGGTATTCCGAGTCAGACGCCTCCATCACTTGCCGATGCTTGCTCATCACAGACTGCACGGCGTACCCCGCATTGATACCCTTTTGCTTAATGCAGGTCATTACCTCCGTGTAGATGGCCACATCGCGCAGCATCAGCAGCTGCGCCTCGAAAATGGTAGCACTCCCTTCTCCCAGCTTTTCCCGAGTGACCGCAATGATCTTGTGCAGATCCCGCTCTGCTCGCTTTACTGCCTGCTCAAAACGCGCCGTTTCCGCGTCTACAAGTTCAGGGTCGATGGCACGTTCCTGAACGTCAAACGAAACTCGGGCATAGATATACGCTGGACCAATGGCTATTCCCGGAGAAACGCCAATACCCATGCACACATTTGTACCTTCTGGAAGCGCTCGTAAATCCTTCATGATGGGTTGCGTGGCCTGCTGCGGAGCAAAAAACGATCCCTGCTCCTGCCCGATGTGGGCCTATTTTACTTCGCCAAAACCATCCTCAAAGATGGCTTCCATGGCCTCCAGGGCCTCGCTTTCATCCGGCCCGTCAAATATCAAATGCAGAGATGCCCCTTGCTCAGCCGCCAGGGTCATAACCCCGATAATGCTTTTGCCGTTGATTTCATACCCATCCTTTCTGATAAAGAACTCGGCTTGAAACCTGGACGCGGTCCTGACAATCATCGAAGCAGGCCGCGTATGGAGCCCGGCTCGATTCGTAACGGTGACTTCTTTTTCAATCATGGATGATGGGAGATCAATAAAGTCTGGCCTGCATCTTACGCGTCAAGGCAATCAGTATATCCTGGCCTCCGCCCGCAGGAAGAGAGTCCAGAAGACGGACAGCAGTCTCGGAGTGGAATATAACGGCTTTGCGTGCGGATTCAACCACGCCCAAGGCTTCCATCCGCTTACGGGCTTCCGGTATTTCATCAGGCAGGGCACCGCCCCGTTCGGCCATCGCCCTGAACCAGCCGCTGCTTGCATCCTCCGATTCAAGGGCTGAAAGCAGCATCCAGGTCTTCTTCGCAGCCATCAGATCTCCACCGACGGGTTTGCCCCATTGGGCTGAATCCGCGACGACGTCCAAGAGATCATCCTGTATCTGAAACGCTCGCCCAAGGTGGTGCCCAATATGCTCTAGAGTTTCAAGGTGCTTGGGGGTGGCATTTCCCGTCATACCTCCGAGAACAAGCGAGCACTCCAGTAACGCAGACGTCTTCTGGTCAATCATGACCAAGTACTCTTCAAGTGTTACATCATCTCGGGCCTCGAACGTCATGTCGCGCACTTGACCTTCGCACAGCTTCCTTACTGTGTCGGTAAAAAAGCGAAGGGCAGCACGCAACTTGTCATCAGGGTAGGCAAGAAGCAATTCGACGGTTTTGCCAAGCAGATAATCTCCCGTCAGAATGGCTGTCGGCTCGTCCCATTTGATGTGAATGGTATCACGGCCCCTTCGCGTAGGGGATTTGTCCATGATATCATCATGAACGAGGGTGAAGATGTGGAAAACCTCGACCGCTGCAGCTGCCTTCAGTGCTACCTCTCTGCTTCCCCCGAACATTTCCTGAGCTGCAAGGACGAGATGGGGACGGAAGCGTTTACCCTTGCCCGCCAGAATGTACGAAGCCGGCGCATACAGGCCGGCGGGGTCAACCTTGTCGATGACGCGCGACAGCTCGGCCTCGAAAGCCTTACCGTGGGCAGTAATTCGATCCTCAGGAAGGAATGCGTGGGTCATGGTGTCGATCGATGCGTCGGAATAGCATCCATGATGCGTCCATATACCTCTTCAAACGAACCGCGACCATCAATCTCTTCTAGCATCCCGCGCTGCCGGTACCAGTCCTGCACAGGATGGGTCTCCTTATCATAAATCTGCAGCCGATGCAAAATGGACTCGGGCATATCATCCTTGCGCTGAATGATGCGGTCGGCTGGTAGGTCTTCGGGCGGGGGTTTGAAATCGAGGTGATAGTTTTCGCCCGTTTCCCGATCAACTCGCCGCTTGGAGAGACGATCGATGATTACGTCCGCGGGTACCTGCAGGCTTATGACCGTGTCCAACCGTGCCCCTTCTGCGTTGAGAAAGGCATC
>JAAZVD010000290.1 GCA_018623785.1 Bacteroidota bacterium
CCCTAGCTCTAGTCCAGTCGGATCGCACGTCCAGGAGCGGGCTCAGGAAGCCGGCCACATCGGTGTTCTCGCCCACGAGCCGACCTGCGCGGCGGAAAACCGTATTGACCGCTCCTACAGCCTCCGCTGTCGGGCTGCGTTCATCCACGCGTTCAAATACAGCCTGTTTGTATGGGATCGTCACGTTTGCACCAACAACACGTTGTCCGTCGATACCGGCCAATACAGCATCCAAGTCATGTTCGAGTACGTCCATCAAGCCATAATGCCACTCTATTCCCAAGGCCGCATAAGCAGCATTGTGGATGATGGGCGAAAGTGAATGGCCGATTGGATGGCCGATCAGGATGCAGCTGTGCACAGGCGTGGGGTCCATACCGATTCCTTTATCAGGGCATTGCATCTTACAAGGTAAGCACGTTGTTTCATGAAACGGTCAGTTCCCAATTTTCAGATCATATACACCCTACTTCATGGCGTCCCATCCCAATTTCCTGCAGCAAGTTGATCGCATGTTTGCCAAGGCTGCTGCACTGACGGATCACTCGCGGGGTCTGCTGGCCCAGATCAGCATCTGCAACTCCGTGTATAAAATGGAATTTCCGCTGGTACGGGATGACGGCTCGATCAAAGTGATTAAGGCATGGCGTGCCGAGCACAGCCATCATAAATTACCGACCAAGGGCGGTATCCGATTTGATTTATCGGTCAACGAAGACGAGGTGGCGGCTCTAGCCACCCTAATGACCTATAAGTGCGCTATCGTGAACGTACCCTTCGGGGGTGCGAAGGGCGGCATCAAGATCAAGCGCTCGGACTACTCCGACGCCGAACTCGAACGCATTACGCGCCGCTATACATTCGAGCTCTTCAACAAGAGCTTCATCGGCCCGGGTACCGATGTGCCCGCACCCGACTACGGATCGAGTGCTCGCGAGATGGCCTGGATCATGGATACCTATCGCACGCTCTCAGACGACCCTCTTTCGGCACAGGCCTGCGTAACCGGTAAGCCCATTGCCCAAGGTGGCGTACGCGGTCGCACAGAGGCCACAGGGCTGGGCGTATTCTTCGGCATTCGGGAATGTGTCTCGTTCGGCGAAGATATGCAGCGCCGGGGCCTTACGGCGGGTATAGAAGGCAAGACGGTAGTCGTACAGGGACTCGGAAATGTGGGGTACCACGCGGCCAAGTACATGCAAGAAGGCGGCGCTACACTGGTGGGCTTGGCCGAATACGAGGGAGCCATCCACAATCCGGACGGGTTGGACTTGGAAGCGGTCATGGCCCATCGCAAAGAAACGGGCTCCATCCTGAACTTCCCGGGTGCCACGAACATCGAGGACTCCGCCAAGGCTCTCGAACTGGCCTGCGATATCCTGATTCCGGCAGCTCTCGAAGGTGTCATTACCAAGGAAAACGCGCCCCACATCAAGGCCAAGATCGTAGCCGAAGCAGCCAATGGACCCGTTACGGCCGATGCCGACGCCATTCTCCTGGAAAACAATGTCCTGATCCTGCCCGATGTCTTCCTCAACGCTGGCGGTGTGACAGTCTCCTACTTCGAGTGGCTCAAGAACCTGTCCCATGTTCGGTTCGGCCGTCTGAGCAAGCGCTTCGAGCAGGCCTCCAATGAACGCATCGTAAAGGCACTGGCAGCTGCCATGCAGGTGGATATTCCGAGCGATGAGATGATGCGACTGACGGCGGGTGCCGACGAGGTGGATCTGGTCTACTCGGGCCTCGAGGAAACGATGGCCGTAGCGTATCAGGAAACCCGGGAAACAGCGCATGCCAAAAGCACGGACTTGCGCACGGCTGCGTTCATCAATGCCATTGAGAAGGTAGCTGTTACCTATTCCGAAATGGGCATTTTCCCGTGATCGGGATCAGGGCGATGCGGAAGTATGAGAAGCAAAAGCCGGATCACCGAGGCGTGTCACATCCGCCTCATGTACCAACCCGGCGCTCTGTCTCTGCGTAGCAGGTCTCGGTTTCTGCCACGCGGACACGAACCGTATGGATACGGCGCTCTTTAAGCATGTCGCGGTGTTCGCTGATCAGGTAGTCGGCAAAAAAGACGCAGATATTCTCGGCCGTTGTATCGTAGGGTACGACCACGTGCCGCCAGCCGCTTTCCCGCATGATGCCCAGCAGCTTGGTGTCACTTTCTGCAACGACAGTGGCATGGTCCCATTCATCGATGATGGGAGCCAGGGCACGCTTGAGATGCTTGAAATCAATCAGCATACCCTGTTCGTCAGGTTCGCCTTCCACTTCGACGAACATCTCGTAGGAATGGCCGTGCAGATCGCGACAGCGTCCTTCGTGCCAAGGCAGGCGATGGGCGCCTTCCCAACGGAATCGTTTGGCGACTTTCATGGAATCAGCAAGGGAAGCGCATGCGCGCTGGTGAACGCGGTTCATCGGGAGTAGAGGCCCAAGAACGGCGCGATGCCAGTGCGCGTTCCAACGGAGCCTTGAATTGCTATCCTTGGTCGTGCCGCCAGAAAGCGGCAACCGAGTCAAGCTCCCAGTCCACCGTCGATCTTGATGGTCTCCGCGGTCACGAATGAGGCTTGGTCGGAGGCTAACCACAAGACGACATCGGCTACTTCCTCGGGCTCTCCAATGCGATTCATGGGATGCCAGCTGCCGGCTTGCATCTCCTTTTCCGTATCGTCCGTGCCAAATACCCTCTCAGCCATCTCAGAGCGGATGACAGCCGGGCAGACAGCATTGATACGGATGCCTCGGTCAGCGTACTCGAGTGCTGCTGCTTTCGTGATTCCCACCACGCCAAACTTGCTTGCAGCATAGCCTGAACTCCCCGGAAACCCCTTCACGCCCGCCATGGAGGCCATATTTACGATGGC
>JAAZVD010000037.1 GCA_018623785.1 Bacteroidota bacterium
TGCGCGGTCTGGATGAAAGGCGAATACGGCCTGAACGACCTGTTCATCGGCGCCCCCGCCCGCCTGGGTCGCAATGGTCTTGAAGAGATCCTTGAGGTCTCCCTGACCGATGCTGAGCAGGCGCTGCTTGAAGAGTCTGCGCAGCACGTCCGGGACAACCTGGCGGCTCTGGAGCGTATCCTGAACAGTTGAGGGCCCCGTTCCTGCCATCCAATCCGATACGGGCGGGCGTCTTCGGCGCCCGCCCGTATCTTGTTTTCCGTTCGATACTTTCGTTATCCGAGGCGTTTGTCCCCTCCATCGCTGTACCATGAAGTCCCAATTGCATACTGCCCTTCTTTTGTTTTTGGCCATCGGACTGTCGGCCTGTGATGCCGGTAGCGGGGAAGACGGCAACGTGGTCATTATAGACCTGGAAGAAGGCACTGGACTCGTCGTAGAGCCCGGTATGACGCTGATTACCTCCTACATAGGTCGGTTTGCTGACGGCACGCAGTTCGATTCTTCGGACGAACTTGGAGAGGACTGGATATTCACCCTAGGCGTGGGTCAGGTCCTCAAAGGGTGGGATCAAGGCTTGGGAGGCATGAAGGTCGGAGGTACCCGGCGGCTTGAGATTCCTTCCCATCTCGCTTTTGGTCGCAGCGGCCAGTGTTTTTCCGACGGGACCTGTGCAGTGCCGCCTAACACGGATGTGATCTACGACGTCACGGTGATCGACATCTTTGATGAGGTCATTATAGAGGATACCGTCGAGGGTGATGGCGAGGTAGCCGAAGCGAACGACGTTCTTTTCGTGGAGTACACGGGCCAATTGCGCAACGGCGACGTGTTTGATTCGACCAACCTGACGGGCACCGTTTTTCAGTTCACTCTCGGACGTGGGAGCGTAATCCCGGGATGGGATCAGGGAATACCCGGGATGAAAGTGGGCGGTACGCGTCGATTGATCATCCCGCCCGTGCTTGCGTACGGCCCCTACGGCGCGGGCTCGGCAGTACCCCCGTTTGCTGTCCTAATTTTTGACATCCGACTGGTGGAACTCGTAAAGGCGCCCGATTGATCAGGATCTGCGATTTAGCCGCAGGCTCCCTCCAAGGCTCAGAGCCAACGCCATTACCAATGCGTCTGCTTCCATGATCAACGCTCCCGACCCGTTCCCGACGTAAAAGAGGATTCAGGACGGACGCACTTGTCTATTCATTGTCCGTCCCGAGCTTGACGCCGATAAGGGAACAGCGTACCATCGAGCATGACCATGACCTCCTACCCGTTTGATGCCACCGAAGGCGTCACGTATCTGTCCGGGGCCGACCCGGCGATGGCTGCGCTGATTCATGCCATTGGTCCGTTCGCTGCCACGCTACGTCCGGCACGCAACCCGTTTGAGGCCCTCTCCGAATCTATCGCCTATCAGCAATTGTCGGGCAAGGCAGCGGCCACCATTTACGGGCGCTACCGACAACTCCTTACCGATCCGGACAACCCCGATCCTGAGCAGGTTCTGGCGTTGCCGGACGAGGCCATGCGATCAGCCGGGCTGTCCCGCGCCAAGACGGCAGCAATCAAGGATCTGGCGGCGCGTACGCTGGAGGGCACCATACCGAAGGCAGACGAGTTACCGGCGCTTTCGGACGATGACATCATTGCCCGCTTCACGGTTGTCCGGGGCATCGGACCGTGGTCGGTGAAGATGTACTTGATGTTCCGCATGGGTCGGCCCGACGTCCTTCCCCATACCGATCTGGGCATTCGAAAAGGCGTGCAGCGCCTCGACGGACGCGACGACCTTCCAGCGCCCAGACTGGTCGTCGAGCGAGCCATGCCCTGGAGGCCATATCGTACCCTCGCCTCATGGTACTTGTGGCGGAGTCTGGAACTGGACGACGACCGTTTGCTGCCGACCTGACGGGCTGAATCATCTCAGCGCTCTTCGATGGGCACGGTGAACACGACGATGTGTTGTTGTGGCAAAACGTCTAGGGTTTCGCGGTATTGGAGCCCAGCCGCCTCACCCTCGCGTATGATCTGCGCCTCGCTCATCCTGTGTAGAGCCGCAATCGGGATGGTTTCGTCTTCGGCGCGGTACTCGACCAGCACCAGCCGTCCCCCCGGTTTGATGGCATACTCCAGCTTTTCCAGCATTTCCCTGGGAAATGCGAACTCATGATAGGAAGAGACGATCAACGCCAGATCCAGACGATTCTCGGGCAAGGCAGGATCGCTGACACCCCCCAGGACAGGGGTCACGTTGCGCAAGCCTTGCCGCTCAGCACGGACGCGTATCGTATCGACAAGGGCCTCTTGAACTTCGACCGCATAGACCCGGCCGGATGGCACCAGGCGGGCTAATCGAACTGTGAAGAATCCAGTGCCCGATCCAATATCGGCTACCACATCGGACGCGTTCAGCTGAAGCGCACGAAGTAGTCGCTGTGGAAGCTCCTCTTCATCGCGCTGGGGTCGATCCAGCCAGAGAGCACCATGCTCCGACGTCATGACGTCCGCAATCTCCCTACCCATGTAGGCACGGCCCGTTCCGTCTTCAGCGCCCGTCTGGACACGTTGGTAGCCTGAGTCTTCAGCGGTGCAGCCACCCAGCAGGGACAGACCGAGAAGCAGCCCTGCAGAGAGGAGGTGGCAACTCCTTTGTACTATGGATTGGGGTGAAATCACCGAGGATGCTGCGTTGATCAGGGACAGGTGCGCGGCGACCAGGTTGTCAGGATGACGAAGTGTACGCGCTTTCCGGGAGAGGGTTTTGAAGACAATCCACGAGAATAATGGTGACTCAGACTCTGCCACGTTCGGCCCGGGTCTGCATGGGTCTGCCCGGGTCTACTTGGGTCAGCCCGGGTCTATTTGGGGCTACCTGGGGCTGAAACAACATCGGGCGGGCCGCAACGCGGCCCGCCCGACGCGGAGTTTTTGCCGGATTTACATCCGACTGGAAACAGAGAAGGCTTCGGACAATCAGTTGGGCGTAGTCATTTGGCCGTGCTCAAACCAGATAAGCATACCCTCAGTGGTCTTCCCGAACGGATATCCCGCTGCTCGATAGTCTTCCATGGCGGTCCTGCAAAATCCGGCAACGATGTTGCGCATGGATGCCGTATTGGCTCGACGTCTCTCGGTTTTACGCTCAAAATTCAGGTCCTTCATGAAAGCATTCGTTGTGGAGTGTATTCTCAATCTGCTCTGAGTTGGGTATCGGTTTCCTTCCAGGAAACTGAAGCAGGCTCCAACAGAAAGGGTCATCCATCCACACCTCGCAGGGTAAGGACCCGTTTTTCAGTCATCCAACCCGAAAGCTGCCTTCACGGCCTCCCAGTCAGTGAGGTCAATCTGACGTTTCCCGGCAGCAAAGCCGTTAATCACGACAAGCTTCATCCGCTGATCGGGCAACGCCGTCAAGTCGACCGCCTCCGTGGAAGCCTCGTAGAAGACCTCCAGGAAACCGACGTCATAGCCGAATCCCAAGGAGATGGTGTAATCCACAGCGGGGATGTCAGCACGTTCCACTCCGAATGAGTACGGCATTGCTGTCCATGTGACGTGGTCCCGGAAAAACATGATGACGGCACCCTCCTCGACTACACGAGCCGTAAGGTCAGGCACATCGTATTGCACCGAGGCCACGGCGCCGTTGAAAACGGCATCCGTCCATCGGAAATCGAATTCCAGGGAAAAGACATTCGCATTTCCGGGGGGGCCCGCAGGCCCTTCCGGGCCAACGGTCTGTTCGATGATGCAGCCGGGGGTCAGCACCAAAAAAGACACCAAAAACAATCGGTACAGGGCATGGTTCATATGGACCTCGCAGGATAACGTGCCGGAAAAAAGCTCCGATAGCTCGAGCGCGAGGTGCGGCGTCTGCATCACCCGATCACCCCGTGATTAATTCAATAGCCATCAATTCCCGCACCGCTTTGACACAAACGAGATAAATGACCTCTGAGACCTCCCCGTCACCATGCCAAGGCCCTGAGGTGTATACCATTGTGTACACTCCGGTCCAATTTCCGCGCCTCTTCAGGTACGCAAGGACCTTGAGCCGACCCCGAACGCCGTATTTCGGGTCGACCGGCAATGGTCCCCGAAACTCCGGGGGCCATTGCCGGTTTTCTTAGGCCTCGCTCCTCCCCCGATCCGGACTTCCCGACAGCCAAACCACAACAACCACTTCACGACATGATCCACGCCGTAATCATGGCCGGTGGCATCGGCAGCCGGTTTTGGCCTCGTAGCAGACGTTCCCACCCCAAGCAGTTCCTCTCCATCGTAGAGGAAGCCACCCTTATCCAGGCAACCGTTGCTCGATTGAATGGGGTGATTGACAACCAGAACATTCACGTGGTCACCAACGAGCGCTACCTGGATACCACGCGTTCCCAGCTCCCCTCCATTCCCCCGGAAAATGTTCTGGCAGAGCCCGTAAGTCGTAACACGGCACCCTGCATTGCCTATGCGGCGTTTCACATCCATAGCAAGGATCCCGATGCTGTTATGGTTGTGTTGCCGGCTGATCACGTGATAAACGATGTGGCGCGCTTTCATGCGACACTTCGGGTGGGCATCGAAAAATCGGCCGAGGAGCACAGCTTGGTAACCATCGGGATTGAGCCAACCTACCCCGCCACAGGGTACGGCTACATTCAGTTTGATCCCGAGGATCGCACGCCGGACGATACGCTTCGGGCCATGTTCGTTCGGACGTTCGCTGAAAAACCCAATCTGGAAACCGCCGGACGATTTCTTGACTCGGGGGATTTCCTATGGAATAGTGGTATGTTCATCTGGCGATCTGACGCCATCCTTCACGCCGTAGAAACTCATCTGCCGGATGTTCATGAGGCGTTCTCATGGATGGCCCAGCCAGATGCAGATATCACAGATCGAAAGCAACTCAGCGTGTCCTTTACCTCGTGCCCGTCCATCTCGATCGCCTATGGTGTCATGGAGCGCGCTGATAAAGTCTACGTGGTTCCTGGAGCTTTTGACTGGAATGACGTTGGAGATTGGAAGGCGGTTTACGACCTGTCAGAAAAGGGTACGGCAGGCAATGCCATCCAGGGCCAAGCCATTTTACACGACGCCGCCCGATGCCTGATATCAGCCCAAGACAGGCTGGTAGCCGTTGTTGGCCTGAATGATATTGTGGTCGTAGATACGGAAGATGCCCTCCTAGTCTGTCACAAAGATGCCACCCAGCGTGTCAAAAACGTTGTGGACTACTTGTATACCCATCGGTTGGACGAGTACGTGTAGCGGGCCGTAAGTCCCCACAATCTTTACACGTAACACGCATCCATGAGGAGACACTGACGTACGGGTCGAAAGATGACCCGCCGGTCACTTCTGAAACGCCGCAGTGCTCCCTCGTCCCCGGCGCAGGGAGGCGACGTTTATCGTCACTGTTCCCTCAGATCATGCAAGAACACGTCGATACGCTTCCCCGTCGCGAACGGGAGCGCATGGCTCGCAAAGCAGCCATGTTGGAGGCTGCACAAGAGGTTTTTGCGGAAAAAGGGTATACCCGTGCCACCCTGGAAGAGATTGCTGCACGGGCGGAGTACGGCAAGGGAACGCTCTACAATTACTTTCCCGGTGGAAAACAGGAGATTCTTCTGGCTATTGTAGAGCATTTCCACGACGAACTGTGCCACCTCATCGAGCGCACCTTTTCGCTGCCCACGCATCGGTCGTTCCGTGAATCCCTGGAGTCATTCCTGCAGCACACCTTCGCGTTTTTCATGGATCGAAGTGAGCTCTTTCTGACCCTCCTTCGCGAGGCGCATCGTATTGGATTGAGCGACGATCCCGAGCCCAGAGCGTTTTTTACAGCGCAACGTGAACGTGCACTCAACGCCCTTTCCGCTCCGTTGGAACGGGCCATGAAGAGCGGTGAAGTTCGTCCTTTACCGCCGCGTCTCCTGGCCCACATGATCCTCGTCAATCTGAATGGCGCTCAGTTGCGGGCGTGCATGGATCCTACTGAGTCAGAGTCCGACTCCCCGGATACGTCTCATGGGATGGCTGCATTCATGAGTGGCTTGATCATGGATGGCCTGCATGGTACGTCTTCAACCGACCCGACGGTGCTCTCTGAGTCTGACCGGGCCTCTGCGAAGGGCAACTCCCCTGTGACATCGGATGCAGACCAGCTGTCATCACACGTTCTATGAGTTCAATCTGCCAACGGTCCCTATCGACCACACCATGAAGAAACGTTCCTATTTGTTCCTGGCTGGCCTGCTGGCACTCGCTGCAGCCACCTCTCCCACGGCCCGGGCCCAAGAGCCCGCCACGGAGATCGTACTGACACTGGACGAAGCGCTGCAGGTTGCATTGATCCAGAACCTTGCGCTTCAGAATGCGCAACTGGACGTGGCAAACAGCGCCGAGCAGGTTCGGGAAGGCTGGTCCGAACTGTTTCCAAAACTGGATGTCAATGCCACGTATACCCGGAATATCCGGCAAGCTAACCCGTTTGCGGGTTCACAGGCTGGTGGCCTCTTTCAGTCGTTGGGCTTCCTGGACTGGCTGGCCTTCAATGAGCAGGCCCGCACCGATGGTAATATGAACACAGATCCCATCTCGGCGGAGGAGTTCTTCCTTCGCCAGGCGCAGGGGCTTCAAGCTGCCGGTGTTACGTTCGAAGACAGTGACAATCCCTTTGCCGTCCCCAGCGTCTACATTGCGGGACTCAGCATCACCCAGAAACTTATAGACGGGCGTGCCTTGCTGGGTGCCTACGGCGCCTCCAAATGGCTCGAGCCCTTCAATAAGGAGGGAGCTCGGCGCCAGGAGCAGCTCATCGTACGGGATGTCCAAAACGCCTGGTATGCTACCCTGCTCGCTGAAGCTCAGGTAGCGGTCAGCGAGGGTAGCGTCCAGCGGGCGCAGCGGACCCTGGCCGAGGTATCCCGCCAGGTTACCCTGGGCGTAGCACCCAAATTCCAGCGCCTTTCCGCAGCCGTCGAGGTATCCAATCTGGAGACGGCTCTGCTGCAGGCGCAAATAGCTGAAGAGGCTGCCAAAGACAACCTGAAACTGCTGTTGGGTATACCGCCGACCGAAACCATCAGGCTCCGTGGTACGCTCGAAACCGCCATGAGCCCGGCCTACCTGGTGGATTCCGAAGATGCCTCGGCTGTTACTGCACTCTCCAGGCGTCCGGACCTGAAACAGGCAGAGATCGGCATCCAGCTGGAACGTATTCAGCTGAGGGTCGCAACCTCAGAATACATTCCGACCATCAGTGCCTTTGCAAATTTCAATGTACTCGGGAATATCCCAGACAACCGATTCACCTATAGCTCTGTAAACGGCGATCCCTTTCAGTTTACCTCCGCCGAACGTGGCTATTTCGATGATGCCTATTGGGACCGGAGCACCAGCGTTGGCCTGAGCCTGACGTGGAACGTCTTCAACGGCCTGGCCAGTCACCGCCGCATACAACAGCGCAAAATTGCTGTCCAGAAAGCCGAAAACGATCTCGAATTCCTGACCCGCTCAATCCGCATCGAGATCGACCAGAATCTACGCAACCTCCGGGCAGCCCATCGTCGCATGCAAACCCAGCAGCAGAATCTGGAGAATGCGCGGTTGAACTTCGACTATGCTGAAACCCGGCTGCGCGAGGGTGTTGCTACGCCCCTCGAAGTACGCGAAGCGTCCGATCAACTGGACCAGACCCAATTGAACTACCTACAGGCTATCCACGACGTACTGGTCGCCCAGAGTACGTATGAAGCAGCCATCGGCAAACCGGCCCGTCCGGCCAATGCCGAATGATCCCCAGACCGGAATGAACTCCTATCCCCTTCTCTCCATGAACCGATTTTCCACGCTATTGCCGGCCCTGCTCCTGACAGGACTGCTGTTTTCCGGCTGCTCCGGTGCTGATACTCCTGGCGCTGATACCCCGAGCGCGGATGAAACACCGTCCGTACCCGCCACTGAAGAAGCCTCTGGCGATGCTGCCGGGGCTGCGCCCGCTGCACGTACGGTCCGGGTCAGCACCACGATCCTTGCCTCGACGTCTTTCGAGGAAATCATCCCGATCACGGGCTCGGTTTCCGCTCCGCAAGACGCGTCTCTTTCTGCGCAATCCGCCGGTACCCTGATCCGTCTGGCCGAAGTTGGTACCCGTGTTGCAGAAGGCGATGTCATTGCCCGCCTCGACGATCGCCTGATTCGTGCTGCACTCGATGGAGCACGCGCTAATCTCGAATCTGCCTCCTCCCAGGCACAGCTGGCTGAGGAAACATGGCGCCGGCAGGAACCCTTGTACAGGGACTCGATCATCTCGGCCCTGGAGTTCGAAACGGTTACGACCCAACGTAATCAGGCACGCGCGGCATTGGCACAAGCCAATGCTGCTCTGGCTCAGGCCGAACAGCAGCTGGAAAACACCTACCTCAGAGCGCCCTTTTCCGGCACGGTCGAAGAGCGATTCACCAATGCGGGCGAACAGGTGATGCCCGGGATGCCAGTGGCACGGATCGTGAATACCCGCAACCTCAAGGTGGTTGCAGGCGTGCCCGAGGTCTACGCCGCGGATA
Organism: Bacteroidota bacterium; assembly: GCA_018623785.1. Lineage (GTDB taxonomy): Bacteria > Bacteroidota > Rhodothermia > Rhodothermales > UBA10348 > JAAZVD01. The sequence continues at coordinate 8,568 of JAAZVD010000037.1, forward strand.
TCCAAGTGGGCACACCGGTGCACCTGGCTTTTCGAGCGTACGGAGATGCCTCCAAACAGGCGACTGTCTCCTTTGTGGGAAATGTCATCAACCCACAAAACCGGACGTTCTCCATAGAGATCAAGGTGGATAACGACAGCGGCATTCTCAAGCCCGCCATGATCGCGGACCTGAAATTGACGAGGCGGGTGCTTGCGGACAGGATTGTCATACCCCAGACGTCCATTCTTCGGGATGAAAACGGCTCCTCAGTATACCTGGCCATCTCGGCGGCCAATGGCAAGATAGCCGAGCGGCGTGCCATCGTGCTGGGCCCCTCCTTTGCCGGCGAGACGGTGGTCATGGAAGGATTGTCTGCTGGGGATGAACTCATTGTGGCCGGTCAAATGTCTGTCACCGAGGGAGACCGCATTGACGTAGCCATCCAGTAAGCCCCCCTTCTCTTTACTGACGCCTCTCGGCATTCCTTTTAAGCGCCCCAGGACAGCCATCATCATGAGAATTACCGACACTGCCATCACATACCGCACGACCATCCTGGTCCTGACCGCGGTCCTGACATTCGGCGGTATCTATTCCTACATCACGATCCCGAAAGAGTCCAATCCATCGATTGAGATTCCTCAGATCGTAGTAACCACGGTCTATCCGGGGGCGTCTCCCAACGATGTGGAGTCGCTGATCACCCAGGAAATCGAAGCTGAAATCCAGGGTATCAACAATATCAAAGAAATTCGGTCTACCTCCACCGAGGGTGTCTCCAGCATCATCGTCGAGTTCGAGCCTGATATTTCCATCGATGATGCCTTTACGAAAGTCAGGGACAAGGTCGATGTAGCCAAGTCGGACCTACCCTCTGATGTAGAGGAGCCTATTGTCTCCGAGATTGATTTCGATCAATTCCCGATCCTGACCATCAACTTGTCGGCTCCCTACCCCCTGACCCGTCTCAA
>JAAZVD010000291.1 GCA_018623785.1 Bacteroidota bacterium
CCGTCTGGCTCCATCAGGAAAATCTGACCCCTGCCGTCATCGATGCTCCGGTAGAACGTGAGCAGGCGTCCGTCGGGAGAGAGTGATGGCAGCAGGTCATCTTCCGGGCTCTGCATCAATACCGTACGCTCATCTCCCGAAATATCAATCCTGGCGATATCTGCTGAGCCGTTGGCCCTCGTTACAAAGTAGATGGTACGGCCATTCGGCGTCACGAAGGGATGTGAGTTGTCCCATCCATCTGAGGTAATCGGTTGCTCATCCTTTCCATCGATCCGGATATGAAATAATTCAGAGGCTCCGTTGACCTGTCGTGAGTACACAATCCGGCTGCCATCCGGATGGAACGAGAAGAACGGGTCGCCCCTCGTTATGCGTATACGATCGCTCCCATCCACCGGAGCGAGCCAGATGGACCAGGCATTGTCTGAAGCCTTCCCAGTTTCTCGCTGGGACCAAGCCATGAGAGAACCATCCGGCGAAAAACGGACCATTTGATGGTAGACGGAATCCGCCCGGGGCCACCTGTCTTGTGCGCTGACCTCGGACGCGGCCATGATCAGGAGTAGAGAGAGTAAACGAGCCTTGCCTGCAGCTATGGAAGGAAACGGGAGCCTCTTCATGATGCGTCGTGGTAAGAGGGTTTACATGCCCCCGACGTATGTTTTTTGCTCAGGCCGGTTCCGAAATCATCCTGCACGTGAGCGGCAACACCCGTTCAGGATCCGCGTCTAACGCTGCGTTTCTACGGTACCATTCCTGCAGCTGCTCATGTTCAGTTTTCGTAGTGCCTGTCGCCTGCTGACCCTCAGTTTTTTTTCGATTGCCGCGTGTACGCCATCCGATGAGGTGCCCGATCATGGGAACGCCTCGGGTTTGTCCAATGTGGCATCGGTATCCGGACCATCGGATGAAGGCTGGTATTCCGAAAGCCCGGGGGGAACGATGATCGTCTTCGGGCAAACGGCTGGTGGCCGCAGCACCCTCATGGTCATGGAGAAGGCCGAAGAAGGGTGGAGCAAGGCCGCACCGTTGCCATTTTCCGGCACCTTCAACGATCGGGCAGCCCGCTTCTACCCGGCGCTTCATGTCCTGCTCTTCTCTTCCGACCGACCGTTGCCGGGAGAGACCGAGGCCGGGGACTACAATCTCTGGATGGTGGCCTTTGATGGAGAGGAATGGATGATGCCCGAGCCATTCATGGTGGCCACGACAGACGCAGATGAGTACCACGGAGCCGTGTCCGGCAATGGAACCATTTACTTTGCCAGTAACCGCGAAGGTGGGCAGGGCAGTTCCGATATCTATCGTGCCCGCCTCGGTTCGATGGGCTACGAAGTTGAGGCCGTTAGCGGTCCGATCAATACGGTACACGCTGAATCAGACGTATGGATTGATCCGGGCGAGCGCTATCTGATCTTTTCCCGCAGAGACGATGTGGACGGTCTTGGTGGCGATGACTTATGGATCTCCTTTGCTGGAGGTGAGGGGTGGTCGGTGCCCGTCAACCTTGGTGAGGGTGTCAATGCTGCCGGCGACGAGTATGGTGCCTGGGTCTCACGCGATGGCGCCACCCTGTATGTTACGACACACCGCTCGGGACAGGCTGACATCGCTCGCATCGCCCTGACAGACCTGCCCATTGAGGGACCGGCCGGGTGGATGACTGGCGCGATCGATGAGTAATCACACTATCCGGTAATTGGCGGCCGTACAGTATCATGGGAATTCTCAACCAGCGCACGCCATGATGCTCACCAATCTTCCTACCCCTGCTGTCGTTATTGATCGCAACCGGCTCGAGGCCAATCTGGCCGATATGCAGGCCCTGGCAGACAGGGAGCATGTCCGATTGCGTCCGCATACGAAGACCCACAAGTCCATCGATATGGCGCGACGGCAGGTGGCCCTTGGGGCAACTGGCTTGACGGTAGCCAAGGTTGGTGAAGCTGAAGTGTTTGCCGAAGCCGGATTCAGCGATATCCGGATTGCGTACGCCCTCGTAGGGCAGGATAAATTGGAACGCGTGGCACGGCTAATGCGCTCTGGCGTCCGAATGAGCTTCTGCGTGGACACAGAAGCGGCGGCAGAGGCCGCATCGGCATTCTTTTCTTCGGAAGGACTGGAAGCGGACGTTCTTGTGGAGACCGATATCGGCTACGGTCGGTGCGGCGTTCGCTGGGACCTACCGGCCTCCGCAGCGTGGGCCACTCGTGTGGACGAAAAGCCCGGCCTTCGGGTGATCGGGATCCTGACCCATGCTGGACACGCGTATGGTGGGCCCAAGGACGACTCAGAAACCCTTCGGCAAGCTCTTCAGCGGGTATCTGGGCAGGAACGGGATCGCATGCTGGATTTTGCAGCCTTTCTCCGGGATGCCGGTTTGAAGGCAGCAGGCGACGGTAGCCTTGAGATCAGCATTGGCTCGACACCCTCGATCAGCGCTTTTTCCAACGCGGAACGGCACGGGTTCCGCATTACCGAAATTCGGCCCGGCAACTACCTCTACCTGGATATGACCCAGGCCAACCTCGGTGTGGCGCCTCTGGACCGGTGCGCGCTCACCGTCTGGGCCACCGTCATCTCCCATCATACCAACCCGGACGGATCGCAGCGCTTTTTCCTGGATGCAGGCAAGAAAGTACTGACCTCAGACGGCGCTTTCGGCTCCGAGGGATACGGTCAGATCCTGGCATCCGTGGATCCGATGCAGCCCGTCGAAGGCACGCTCATCAATGGGCTTTCGGAGGAGCACGGCTGGGTGCTTGCCAGCGGCGATGTTGCTGTGTCGGTCGGAGATCGGGTTCGCGTGGTGCCGAATCATGCGTGCGTTGTCGTCAATACGCAGCGTGAAC
>JAAZVD010000292.1 GCA_018623785.1 Bacteroidota bacterium
CTAAAACCCGCTCAGAGCCATGCTCAGCCTCTGTAATGACCGAGTGTTCGCTGATCAGACCGTCTCGCTCTGATACCAGTCCCGCCTTGATAGAGGTGCCGCCGAGGTCGACACCCAGGGCCAAACGCGAATCACTCATACTGCACAGTCAGAAAAGAATCGGGAGATGACGACAGTCGGGGAAGGCTCCAAATACAGCGTTTACCGCTCGTCTCGCACAGGGTACACGGTTTCGTGAGGTCGACTCATGGCATAGTCCTCCCGTGCTATCCGTTCGATTTCTGCATCAGTGGGCGGGCGGCTGAGTTTGACTTCCAAGGCATCAATGCGTTCTTGCAATGACGCATTGGCGGCCATGAGATCTGATCGCTCTGCCATGAGTTGGACACGGGAAGCGATACTGTGGCTGTCAAAAAACAGCACCCACACCACGACGCTGGCTGCACCCAGGCACAAGAGCAGCACGCGAAAGCGGCGAATCAGGGAGCCGATGTACGAAGTCAGAGCCATGAGTCGGAAACGAAGGATTCCGGCATCAAGGTACTAAAAAAGGAAGGCATTCATACCCGGGTAGACAGCAGAGCTCCCCAGAAGTTCTTCCAAGCGCAGCAGTTGGTTGTATTTGGCCATACGATCAGAGCGGCTGGCCGAGCCGGTCTTTATCTGCCCTGCATTCGTAGCAACGGCCAGATCGGCAATGGTTGTGTCCTCGGTTTCTCCACTTCGATGAGAGACGACCGACGTGAACCCATTTCTGTGGGCCATATTGATGGCGTCCAGGGTCTCAGTAAGGGTGCCGATCTGGTTAAATTTGATCAGGATGGAATTGGTACACCCCTCTTCTATACCCCGCTTCAAAAACGCGGTATTGGTGACAAACAAATCGTCGCCGACCAACTGAACCTTGTTACCCACTGCATCGGTCAGCGATTTCCATCCGCTCCAGTCATTCTCGGACATGGCATCCTCAATGGAGATAATGGGGTAACGCTCAACCCAGTCTGACCAGAAAGCAACCATCTCTTCGGAGGAGCGGATTCGATCAGGATCGCTCTTCCAGAAACAGTATCCACCGTCTTTGACCATCTCTGAGGAGGCCGGGTCGAGTGCGATATGGATATCATCGCCCGGTACATATCCCGCCTTTTCGATGGCAGTGAGGATGACTTCGAGAGCCTCTTCGTTGGACCCGAGGTTCGGTGCAAATCCACCTTCATCACCGACCGCCGTGCCAAGGCCTTTGTCGTGAAGCACCTTTTTCAGGTGGTGAAACACTTCAGAACCCATGCGAAGCGCCTCTGAAAAGGTGGGCGCTCCGGTTGGCATGATCATGAACTCCTGCATATCCACACTGTTGTCAGCGTGCCTGCCACCATTGATGATATTCATCATGGGCACCGGCAGTGTACGAGCACTTGCCCCTCCGATATACCGGAACAATGGCAGTCCTGCTGCGGCGGCGGCCGCGTTGGCCGTGGCCAGCGATACACCAAGAAGAGCGTTGGCTCCCAGCCGGGACTTGTTGGCAGTGCCGTCAAGGTCGATCAAGAACTGATCGATCTCCGCCTGGTCAAAAACGTGAAAACCCTGGAGCTCGTCGGCAATGATTTCATTCACATTGTCGACCGCCTGGGTGACGCCTTTGCCCATGTACCTGTCCGGATCTCCGTCACGCAGCTCAACGGCCTCGTGCTCACCGGTAGAGGCTCCACTCGGGACAGCCGCTCTTCCGAAATGACCATCTTCCGTCACAAGGTCAACTTCGACAGTGGGGTTACCGCGGCTGTCGAAAATCTGGCGGGCTTGGATATCAGCAATCAGGGACATGATGGGAAGGGTATGTGTGTCGGGTTGGCGATGCCCGCCGAGCGGCTCTGTAAAGAGAACGGGCAGACAGATAAAAATCGGGATCTACACGGCTAAAACCAATCCGACCGCCGGCGTTTGCCTGTCATTTAATGTTGAAGAAAAGCGCTTCCCGTGATATCCGCGGAAGAGGAATTGCTGGGTGCACGTGGTGCATGAAAAAGGGGCGCTCCCATTTGGGAGCGCCCCTTGACACCGGGAAAGACCGGGAAAGTGCCAGGCCTGCCTTAACGCACCGTCGTGGTTTCGCCGATCCAGGTATAGCAGCCGTAGTCGATCGTGTAACGATCGCCGGGATTCCAGTTCTTGAAGAACTTGTCTTCGGCAGTAGGGAAAAAGCGCTGGATATTTTGGCGACGTTGGCGTGCCTGATTGGCGTAGGCATCGTTTTCAGCGCGGGCCGCGGCTCGGTCAAAGTAGTCAGCTGCCAGCCAGTACACGGCACGATCTTCACGTTCAAAGCTGCCGCAACCTTGGACAGCCGTCACATATAGATCCCCGATTGCAATCAAGGCCTGCACGTAGGTCGGATCCGTTTCAATGGCTCTGCGAAATTGGGTCCGGGCACTGGCCAGTCTACCCTCTTGCTGATGAGCGATACCAATGTTGTAGTACACTTCGCGTGCTGCATCGATGCCGCCCTCCATCGACAGGGACTCTTCATACAGTCGAATGGCCTCATCAGTATCACCGTCATCCAACCGCATTTTAGCTACCGTCCGGTACAGCCGTGCGCTTGGAGCGTCGGTCATCACCTCGTCTGCCAGTTGATAGGCCATGTCACGGATACCTTCATCCATGTACAATTGGAGCAACTCGGCCTTCAACTCGCCGTCCTCCGGATTCTTCTCGATTTGGCTCTCAAGAAATCCGATGCGTTCCTCCGGTGAGGTAAACAACTGGCCCCGCCAGTTCTCGATGGTTGTCAGGACATCTGCATCATCGGCAAAATCCGCTTCAGCGATATCCATGA
>JAAZVD010000293.1 GCA_018623785.1 Bacteroidota bacterium
GAACTCGGAATTGTTCATACCTATCGTTGAGGATACGCGGGACACGGACCAGGCTTTTGTCATTTTTGAACAGACACCCGGAGTAATTCCTGATTTCAGGCAATTGGAGTCCCGCTCATCCATTTTGCAGAAAAGACCGACTTCCGAGCGCCAGTTCCTGGATGGACTCAACCTGGACCTGAACATCGATGCACCGCCGGGTTCCATCGTACACCTGGTCATTGATCCGCTTCTGGGCGATGTTATCAATGCTGTGTCCACGGGAAATATCCAACTGGTCCTCGAAAATGATGAGTTTCAGGTCTTCGGTAGGCTTGATGTAACCAGTGGGGACTACCAATTCACAGCAGGCGAACTGTTTATCAAAACCTTCCTGATCAAACCAGGCGGATTCATCGAGTGGAGTGGAGATCCAATCAATGCCACGCTCGATATACCGGCATCGTACCGGACGAGAGCCTCACGTGCTGGATTACCCGGGGCCGAGGGAGAACGACCCGGAGTAATTCCGCTCATCGTGGATCTTGAAATCGGCGGTACGGTCGAGTCGCCCGATGTCGAGTTGAGTCTTTCCATAGACCGGTCCAATCAAAATGTGATCGGGGAATACCAGGCGCTCGAAGCCCTGCTGAACCAACCGGATAGGGCAACGGAATACGCCACCTCCGTCCTCATCCTGAACTCGTTTCAGCTGACTACGGAAAGTATCTCCACAGATTCCGGTGGACAGCTTGCCTTCAACAGCGTCTCGCAGCTGGTTACCGCGCAGTTGAATCGCTTCCTGGCATCAGCCTTGCCGAATGTCGACGTTTCGCTTGGCCTGCAGGGTGAATCGGCCCAGGACCTGGATGTGACCTACGGTGTTGCACTGCGGCTCTTGAACGAAAGGCTGATCATTCGTGGGGAAGGTGTATATCAAGGGGCACGCTCGACAGAAAGCGTCCGTACGTCGGATGGCCTGCAAGGCGAATTCGTTGTTGAGGTCAGGATCGGCCCCCACATTTCCCTGGAAATCTTCTTCCGTCGGGAAAGCGATATTCTGGAATCGACCCAGCTGTCCAACACGGCCGGTGTGGGTCTCTCATATCAAACCGAGTTTGAATCCTGGCGCAGCATCCTACGATCAAATCGGTCCGCCAGGGACCGTCAATCAGCCCGATAATTTCCCACTAGCACACGTATCCCCCCTGCATGAAACCGCTTGCTGAACGTACCGCCGAACTGAAACAGAGCAACATCCGAGCTATTACCCTCATGCTGCAGGGCGTAGACGGTATCAATCTGGGACAGGGAATCTGTGACATGCCCACCCCAGATCCCATAAAGCGGGGTGCCCACGAAGCTATTGACGGAGATCAATCTATTTACTCCTATTACGGGGGAATCCAGCCTCTGCGGGAAGCCCTGCTGGAAAAAGCACGAACCTATAACCGGATTCCTGCCCGCGGTGTAGACGACATCATGGTAACCGTGGGATCCACCGGGGCCTTTGTGGCCACTATGTTCACCCTGCTGGACCCGGGTGATGAGGTCATCGTGTTCGAGCCATACTATGGCTATCATTGCAATCTCCTGACCGTTATGGGAGCGCATTTGAAATTTGTTCGCACAGAGGCACCCGACTGGGCTATCGACTTTGACACGGTTGAGTCCCTGATTACAGATCGGACAAAGGCCATCATCGTGACCACGCCGAATAATCCAACGGGAAAGGTTTGGAGCCGAGACGAGTTGGAGCGTATACGGGACTTGATCGTTGAGAACGACCTCTACGCCATAACGGATGAGATCTACGAGTACATGCTCTATGACGGCCACGAGCATATCTCGCTGGCATCCATCGAAGGGGCATACGATCGCACCATCACCCTCTCCGGGTTTTCCAAGACGTACAACATGACCGGCTGGCGACTAGGATATGCGGTCGGACCGGAAGCCATCATTGCCAAGATGGGACTGTTGTCGGATCTGATCTACATCTGCGCCCCGACACCCCTCCAACATGGCGTGGCCGAGGCGTTCGAAATGAGCTCAACCTACTTTACGGAGATGGCTGCAGCCTACGACCGAAAAAGGACGCTCATGTGCACCACTTTGGAGGAAATCGGGTTCAAGGTACCATGGCCAGAGGGCTCCTACTATGTCCTGGCCGACTTTTCGCCGCTCAGAGACCGGTTCGAAGGCTTCGAGGACGATATGACAGCCAGTCGCACGCTGGTCGAAAAAGCCGGTATCGGGACCGTTGCCGGTCGGTCCTTCTTCGCTGACGATGCCGATGGGGACTCCTGCCTGCGATTCTGTTTTGCCAAGGAATATCCCATCCTGGAGGAGGCATGCAGACGCCTCAAAGCGGCTTTCCCGCCCGCCTGAACCTTGATTAGTCCCGGCTCGTAGTCGCTCCCTTCGCGTTACTCGGTCGTGTTGGTATCGGTATCGGAACCCGTGTCAGCATCGGGATCGGTATCCGCCACCGCTTTCAGCAGTCTCGAGTGCAGCTTCCCATTGGATACCAGGATGCCCTGGTTTGCTTTCAGTTGATAGCCGTGGGAGAAGTCCAGATCCTTGCCATGGACATCGGTTACACGTCCACCCGCCTCCTCCACCACCAGCATTCCTGCTGCATGGTCCCAGATGTTTTCTACGTAGTGCCGTCCTGAGGGCAGCCGCATGTAGATATCGGCATCACCACCCGCTACCGCCACGTATTTGGCCTGGGAATCCAGTCGGATAGCCGGTTTCGTGATCCCCAATAGCTTGGAAATAACAGCCGAGCGGGAGTGAGACGTATGCCCGGATTCAACGGACTCCGAGAAGCGTGCTTTCGTTGGATCTTGC
>JAAZVD010000038.1 GCA_018623785.1 Bacteroidota bacterium
CATTGTCGACTACAAGGGGGACACGCTGGACCCGTACGCGGTCGTTTTCATGGGGTACTGGGCCTTCGAACGCGTGGCCGATGACCCCCCGCGCGAATACCGCCCTGGAAACGCCTCTCCCCGCTGATGGGCACTGGAGACCGCTTGGAGAACCACTCAGGCGACAAAGGCCGACTCCAGATGCACGATCTCCAACGTCGAACCGCTGCCGACAATAGCAACGACATCAAAGCGGCACGGCGTTCCCTCCATTTTTCGCTCATGAAGGAAGGCCTCCGCAGCCATGATCAGATTACGTCGCTTGGCAGCATCCACAGCCGATTCGGGTAACGCAAAGGCTGCATTCTGGCGCCACTTTACTTCCACGAAGACCAAGTCCCCTCCCCGTTCGTAGTCGGCGGCGGGTAGGAATGCGATCAAATCCACTTCAGCCTTCATGAAGCGGTAATTCCGCTCAAGAATGACATAGCCCTTTTCCTCGAGAAATCGGGCTGCCATCGATTCACCGGCAGTTCCCTTGTATTGTTTGGGAGATGGCATGGATAACGGATAAGGGGTGAGTGAAGGCGAGTCGGATGCAACATCCATAGTCCCTGACAGGATCCGACCCGACGTATCTACCTTGGCGGGTGCGAAGTGCATCCGCTTGTTGGTATCTTGCAACGGTCTTTAGACACCTCTTCAAGCGCATCGTACCCTCGTGTTTGCAACCAACGGCATAGTAACCCTGACGACCGACTTTGGCGTGCAGGATGGGTATGTGGCTGCCATGAAGGGCATCATGCTGGGTATCAATCCCCAACTAACGCTGGTTGACATCGCCCACGATATTGCAGCCCATGACATCATGGAGGGGGCCTTCATTCTGCGTAATGTTGCCCAATCGTTTCCTCCTGGGACGGTCCATCTGGCGGTGGTAGACCCTGGGGTGGGATCGCAACGCAAACCGATTGCCATGAAATACCGTAATCAGTTGTTTGTAGGTCCTGACAACGGCCTTTTCTCGCTTGTATTGGCAGGTCAATCCGCTGAGCGGGTAGTGGAACTCGACCAGCCACGGTTTTGGCGTCAAGAGTCAGTCAGTGCCACCTTTCATGGACGTGATATTTTCGCCCCCGTTGCGGCTCGATTGGCAACCGGTCTTTCGCTTTCTTCCGCGGGGACTCCAACAGACTCCATGCGCTCCCTTCACTGGGCACTTCCCATCTCCGATGATCAGGGTATACAGGGCTGGGTCGTACATATCGATCGCTTTGGCAATTGCATCACGAACATTGAGCGTCAGCACTTTGATCGGCAGCGTCGGGATCGGGATTTCAAATGTTATGCCGGCAGTTCCATCATTGCCGCGAACAGTGTGACCTACTCCGACGTTGACCCCGGCGAGGCTACGGTCCTGTTCAACAGCCAGGATCATCTGGAAATTGCCATTCATCAGGGATCGGCGGCAAACCTTCTGGGTATCCGAAAAGGTGCCCCTGTCAATATCCTGTTCCTGGACGAGAAGACGTGAAGTCTACAGCGCATTCAGACATAGACGAATTTTACCTGTACGCCCAATTGGTTGCCGACAACGCCGAGGAAGCCGCGGCGTTGGTTCAAGCAGCCTTGACTGAGCGACAGATGGGCAATCTGAATAAAGCTCAGGACCTCGTTGCGCATCTTTGGAAACGTCGCTATCCGGCTGAACATCCTGGGCAAAGCGGTTCGTGGTTGGCACTGCGCCAAGTGCCCGAGACGCTCGACAGCATGCTACCACAGCTTATGTCTCGGCTGAACCCTTCCCGTCGCCTGGCCATTGTGAGTGCCTATCGAGACGAACATGATTCCTCCGAGAAAGATGTGTTTCTCTTGACGGTTAAACGGGCCCTTGAATCCCACAACCTGTCAGAAATTGCCGATCGTGTGTCGCCTGAAGCCTTGGAATCCTCCATGCACCGGTATATCGAAGCGCGATTTACACCCGTTCCGGATGCCCTTCGACAGGCTCTTGAGAAAAAGAGCGCACCGTCTCCGGGACCTCACGCCTCCGGACGCACCCGGGTACCTTTTTCAGCCCGTATCGCAGCAGGTGTGTTGATCATTCTGCTCTCCGCCGCCATCGGCTCCTGGATCACGTCGGACCCGATACCATCGCCAACGACCCGATCGGAGCTCTTTGACGATCTGGCAAGTCGGACCGTGGGCGACGCGGACTTCAGGACGTCGGACCCGGAGCAGGTAGAACGCCTAGTGGCAGACCGATTGGATTGGCAGCTGCACGTGCCTCAATTGGAGGATGGGACGTTGCGTGGCCTGTCCACTATGGATCTCGGCTCCGGACTGCGTATTCCGGTCATTCACTATGACGACCAGCTGAGCGGAGGGGACCTTGTGGTATCTGTTTTGGACTATCGTTTTCTGGATCGTGCTCGTGACGTTTACCTGATAGACGAGCGGATCCTGAATCAGATAGCGGAGGAGCGTGCCGTAGACATTCGGAATGCTCCTGACTTTTTCCGTGTCACCTGGCGCTACCGTGATGATATCTACGTGGCCATGACCCGCGCTGCTGATGCCGGATTGAGAAATCGTTTCCGGTTTGACTGACCCGCGCAGCAAGCATCAGATAGATCAGCGAGCAGGTATCTCTATGCGGAAGATGGAGCCCTCCCCTAGACGTGAGCCTACCAGTGAAAGCGAACCGCCGTGGTAGTCCTCGATGATCCGCTTTGCCAAGCTTAGACCGAGCCCCCATCCCCGTTTCTTGGTGCTGTAGCCGGGGCGGAACACATTCTTCCATTGCCTGCGATCGATACCCTTGCCCGTGTCAGAGACATCGATGCGTATGTTGTTTCCAGCCTCAGACGCCTCTATTTGAATAGTGCCTCTGCCCTCTTCCATGGCGTCAAGAGCATTCTTCAAGAGGTTCTCGATTACCCATTCGAATAGATCCATGTTGATCGGTGCCGAAAGATAGGCATCCGCATCCACCACGATCCGAATGAATGCACCACGCTGAGGCAACCTGCGTCGCATGTAATCGGCCGTAGTCTCCAACACGGGAGCAACAGGTTGCAGGTCCAACTTGGGAAGACTTCCGATATCCGAAAAGCGGGAGGTGACACGCTCGAGCCGGTCGATGTCCTTTTCAATCTCCAGAAATGCCTCCTCGTCGGCTTCCGGAGAAGCCCCATCCTGCCGGTTCAGGCGCAGCATCTCGACCCAGCCCATCAAACTGGAAATAGGCGTTCCCAATTGGTGGGCGGCCTCTTTGGCCATGCCCACCCACAGGCTGCTTTGTTCACTTCGCCGGATATAGGAGAAACCGAAGTATCCGACAAGGACGAACAAACCCACGAACAAGAGTTGGATGTAGGGAAACCATCGCAATCTGGCTACGAGATCCGATTCCCCGTAATAGAGGATCTGCACGAACCGCGTGGCTGGAAACAGATCTGTCTCCGGAAAATTGACCACAATAGGTATCGGATCATTGACCAACGACAGCTCTTCTGCCCGTGTGAGCAAACGGGATACGTACGCGTCTCGCTTTTCCGGTGATACCCCCTCCAGGGATTCCACGGGCATATCTACGTTGCGCCAGAATCCGGGTAATCCAGAGGCTGAATCCACCACAATAGCAGGAATACCACTTTGGAGGCTGGAGTTGGATACGATGGCGTCCTGAATGAAGGTAATTCCCTGATCCACATGCCCCGCCCGTGCCCAGGCAAGGGCGGCACGATACCGTTCCACATCAGCCGCATCCAAGCCTGCAATACCACGCACGCCGTTGAGCAATTGCTCCAGCGCATCGTAGTCTGATGCAGCCGGCTGCATCGCTGCCTGCTGTTGCGCCAAAGGGACCTGCTCCAAGGCCTCTGCCCACAACTCGATTACGGCCGTTTCACGTTCCTTGAGCTGCCCCACCAAACGTGTCGTGTACCACAGAGAGGCCACAGCAATCAGGACCGCAAAAGCGATGAGCCCGAGCTTGAGATTCGTAGATAACCGGTAGGCGCGCATCCGGCTCTAACACACGATGGTCTGTTCCCGTTTCGGACCGGAAGAAACAATCGAAGCCGGCACGTTCAGGTAGTCTGAGATGAAATCCAGGTAATCCCTTGCCTCGGAAGGAAGCTCTTCCATCGTGGTCACGCCGGTAATGTCCTTTCGCCAACCAGGCAAGGTCTCGTACTCGGGTTCGATGCGCTCCAGGGTACGGATATCGTTCGGAAAGCGACGCGTACTCTTGCCATCCACACGATACCCGGTGCAGACCTTGATCTCAGCCAGATCGGAAAGCACATCCAGCTTCGTGATGGCCAGGTCAGTGAACCCGTTGATCATGGTCGTATATCGTAGGGCCACAAGGTCGAGCCAGCCGCAACGGCGGGGGCGTCCCGTGGTAGCACCGAATTCAGCTCCTGTGCGGCGCAGCTCTTCTCCCGTTTCATCCAGCAGTTCGGTTGGGAAGGGACCGTTTCCGACTCGTGTGCAATAGGCTTTAACGATGCCGATGACGCGATTGATAGCGGTGGGCGGCACCCCGAGTCCGGTGCAGCATCCCCCAACCGTCGGGTGGGATGACGTCACGAAGGGGTACGTACCAAAATCCACATCCAGCAACGAACCTTGGGCACCTTCGGCCAGGACATTCTTACCCTCAGTCAGCGCCTGACCCAACAGCTCGGTCGTATCCGTCACAAACGGATCGATGAGTTTGTCGAACTCGACGTACTCCTCGATGATGGCCTCGACATCCAATTCATCAGCGCCGTAGACATTTTGCAGGATGGCATTCTTCTCCTCCATGGAGGTGAGGAGCTTCTTGCGCAGTACATCCCTGTCAAGGAGATCCACGACGCGAATCCCGGTCCGTGCAAATTTGTCCACATATGAAGGACCGATGCCCCTGCCCGTCGTACCGATGGCGCCGGCATCCCGCCATCGCTCCCGAGCCTCCTCAACCCTCTTGTGATACGGCATGATAAGGTGCGCATTGTGCGAAATATGCAACCGTCCCTCTACCTCGTAGCCGAGTTCACGGATCATGTCGATCTCCTTCATCACAGCCACGGGGTCGATGACGACACCATTGCCGATGACACACTGTACACCCCCGTGAAATATGCCGCTTGGAACGAGGTGAAGGACGAATTCCTTGTCATCCCAGCAGATGGTATGACCGGCATTGGCACCGCCTTGATACCGGGCTACGATATCGATGTCCTTCGCAATCAGGTCGACGATTTTACCTTTTCCCTCGTCGCCCCATTGGCTTCCGATGACTACCGTTACTGGCATGGCACTCTGGCTTGGATGGGTGCGGTATTCCGCACCGAAATGATGGAAAATCGACGCTGTTCAGCAGGGTAGTCTCACCCTGCCCAGCAATCTGTTGCACAGCGGGACGCCCTTGCCTGCGCACAAACAAACGACGAAGGCGGCGGACATACGTCCGCCGCCTGATGACCGTCAATCTGAGAAAACGATCTTTACGTTAGCAGATCGCCCCGCTTCGCAGTCTTACTCTTCGAAGCTCTTTGCAGCCGCTTCCACGGTGTCAAAGTGCTTGAAAACGGTAATCAGCTTCGTGATGACCAGTAACGACTGGATTCGATCGGCAACACTGGCCAACCGCAGATCGCCGCCCGCATTACGCATGGTCGTCATGGCACTGATCAGCATCCCGAGTCCGCTCGAATTCATGACCTTGACTTTGGACAGATCGACCACAACGTTGGTCTTACCGGCCTCCTTCAGTTCATGCAACGAGTCGTGCAGTTTCGAGCCGTCAGGTCCGCCCATTACATTACCCTTCAGCGTAATGACTACGCAGTTATACCGCTCGTCTACGTTGTAATTCATGGTATTACCTGAAAACCTGTCACGGGTGGAACGGGGTATGCTGCCTGACCTTGATCAGCGCGCTCTTGCAACCCGCTTCCGCAATTCAAGCACGATAGGCGAGGCTACGAAAACGGACGAGTACGTACCAATCAGAACCCCGACGATCAGCGCAAACGCAAAACCGCGTAGAACCTCGCCGCCGAATATAAAGAGGACCACCACCACGAACAAGGTCGTCCCGGAGGTGACCAACGTACGGCTCAGGGTGTTGTTGATCGACTTGTTGACGATGTCCTCGTACTTCTCGGACTTGAAGATGCCGGTGTATTCCCTGATGCGGTCAAACACGACCACGGTATCGTTCAGCGAATACCCGACAATAGTCAGGAAGGCGGCAATGATCGTCTGATCAATCTGCAGCGAGAAGGGCACGAATCCATGGAAAATGGAGAAAATACCCAGCGTGATGGTTACGTCGTGGAAGAGTGCAGCCACCGCACCAACACCGAAGCGCCACTCGAATCGCAGCAGGATGTAAACGAAAATGACCAGCAGAGAACCCAGAATCGAATAAATGGCGCCCTGCTTAAGATCGTCCGCAAAGCGTGGGCTGACAGCATACGTCCCTTCCACGGTGGGTTCCGAGCCGGGAAAATCCCGCTCGATGGTGCTCAGAATTGTGTTCTGAATGACACTTACGTCCTCGTCGCCGACAGCTCGCACGAGGAGCATTCCTTCTCCGTACGTCTTGACCTCCGGCTCGGCACCAAGGGCTTCCGCCAAGGAGGACCGAACAGCAGTTACGTCCAACTGCTCAGTGGAGTCGATAACAAACTCACGACCTCCACGGAAGTCAATACCGACTTCCAGGCCGTGCAGAAACAGGGATACCACCGACGCCAGAATCAGGATGCCGGAAATGATGTATCCCTTACGGCGCGACGCCGTGAACTGAAAGTTCGAGTTTTCTAGAATACGCATGATTGTGTGTGTTCAGGGCCAGACGGCCCGTTGAATGCTTTGGTTCTACAGCCTTAGACAGATCAACCAAAGTTGACGGCCAGCTTTCGCTCGATCACGGCATAATCCATGATGATGCGCGAGAAGACGATGGCGGTGAACATGGAGGAAAGGATGCCGGCCATGAGCGTTACGGCAAACCCCTGGATGGGACCCACGCCGAACGAGTACAGGATGACGCCCACGAAGAACGTGGTGATGTTGGCATCGAAAATGGCTGATAGAGCCTTGGCATATCCTCCATCAATGGATGCTTTGAGGGTCTTGCCGGTGGACATCTCCTCACGTACGCGCTCGAAGATCAGCACGTTGGCATCAACTGCCATACCGATGGTAAGCACGATACCGGCGATACCGGGCAGCGTGAGTGTAGCCTGAAATCCAGCCAGGATGCCCAGGATGAACAAGATGTTCAGGATCAATGCCAGATCGGCAATCATGCCGGCCGAGCGGTAGTACAGAATCATGAACAACGCCACGAGCAATAATCCGAACATGACCGAATTGAGTCCTGCCTTGATCGAAGCCGCACCAAGGCTGGGCCCGACCGTGGATTCCTCTACGATCTCGACCGGGGCGGGTAGTGCACCGGACTTGAGAACGGTAACGATATCCTGGGCCTCTTCCTGCGAGTCCAAATTCGTGATATTGGAGCGTCCACCCGTGATGCGCTGCAAGACGTTGGGCCAAGAGTAGACCACACCGTCAAGCACGATGGCCACATTTTTACCAACATTGGCACCGGTGACGCGAGCCCAGGTACGAGCACCCTCGGAGTTCATGGTCATGCTGACTTCGGGAACGTTGGTAAACTGCTCGAAGTCAACGCGGGCATCCGTGATCACATCGCCAGTCAGCTCTATGTCGGTTCGTACCCCAAGGAGGCGGTAGAGCTCTAATCCTTCCGCAGTAGTTCCAATGGGTGCTGAGGTGTACATGTACTTGATGCCACGCGGCATCATATCGATAACAGCCGGATCAGCTAGCAGTTGATTGACCGCCGCTGTGTCTTCCTCGGCAACAATGCCCAACTCAACCCCCTGGCCCGTCGGCTGCATGACGTCGAGAAGGCGATTACCGGAACCGCCTTGATCGCCCGCCAGCAGTTCGTTCACGTCAAAGGTCGTATCTGCTTCGACAGCGGCCGTTGAGTCCGCATCCTCTTCGTAGAAGTCGATCAGGCGCTGCAGAGCGCGGACATTCTCGGCCGCATCCACCATCAGGCGAAATTCCAGGCGGGCCGTTCCACGCAGCAGCCCACGGATGCGCTCCGGGTCATCGATTCCCGGAAGCTCAACAATGATGCGGCGGCTGCCCTGCTGCTGAATGGAGGGCTCCGTTACGCCGTACCGGTCCACTCGGTCACGAATGATGGACATGGCTCTAGAGACGGCTTCTCCCGCTTCCGTCTGCAGATAGGAAGCCACTTCGGCATTGGTCGATCGACGCGTAATACCGGCAGCTTCGTTACGGAAATAGCGGGACAGACGAGCATCTGCATCGCGTGCCTCAAAAGCATCCACGAATACCTGAATGAAATCTCCGTCTGTTGAACTCAGGGATTGCTCCACTGCCGAGGTCAAAACAGCTTCGAAGGCCTCGTCCACATCGGTGGCCAGCTCCCGCACGAGAGCGTCGACGCGAACCTCCAGAGCCACGTGCATACCTCCGAGTAGGTCAAGCCCGAGATTCAACGCCTTCTCGTCAATCGTACGGATGCGTACGACATTGTCATTTTCGAATGCCTGCCGCTCTTCGGCGGTCATGGCTTCCATTTCCTGGTTAATAAAGTACTTCTGGGCTGAGGGGTACAGGTAGTAACCGGACAGTACCAGAAAGAACGCCGTCAGGAAAATCTTGAATCCGTTTCCTTGCATGGTGTTTAAGGGAATGAAGTCGGTAAGGAAAAGCGCCGCCGAGGTAATAAACGGCAGCACGGCGGGAAGGCCCGGCAAGGATCAACGATAATCCCCGTACCAGGATATCCCACAGGAGAAAGGTGAGACCGGCCTGTGCGGGTACCTAGGGGCCCCGAGGACTGGCGGTGCCAATGCTTGGTGCAATGAGCGCCGCAACGAGGGATTGCAGTGTTCGATTGGCAGCAGTAACGGCGCGAAGCGTAATAGAGACCGATTCTGCTGCGCCTGACCAGGTAACGAGGAGTGGCTGACGATCGGACGTCCGACGCAGCTCATCATTGATCGAGGATGTTGCCGGGGCCACGTGAGCGGCTCGGAGCATGGCATCCTCAAGCACTCCGTTAAGGAAATCCTGCACATCCGAGGATAGACCCTCCTGTCCGGCAGCGAGCTGAATATCATTCCTGGACAGCGCGACAGCGCCAGGGGCCAGCACACCTATCACTACGCTCCCCAGCAGGAGAGCGGCACACAGGCGGTGCAATGGATGCGGCGCGGCCATAAGGACTGATGCAGAAGAGAGAAAAAAGAGCTCGGTGGGGGGCGTCGACTACGCTGCTGCGCAGAACAACGCTGAAAGATACGTGTTCCGCAGTCGTAGAACGAAATCAGGATGCTGGCTGCTTA
>JAAZVD010000294.1 GCA_018623785.1 Bacteroidota bacterium
ATGAAAGCCAGTTTCCCCCCAAGCTCGAGCACGGTGCCAACAAAGGCTGCTACGCCGGGCACCAACGTTGCCTCTTCGCTGGCCACCCACGCCGCCCAGGAGGCCGGCGTAAACGAGCGCCCCGTGCGGTCGATCATGACCTGATAGGCGCTGTTATCCAAGACCGTTTCGTCAATATCCATGGCCACCGCCCACGGCGTATCGGGAAGGGACGCTGAGGCGAGGATGGAAGCAGCCCGCTGATAGGTACCGGTGGTCAAGAAGGCATATTCCTTGCTGGCTGTGTGCCAGACCACGGAATTCGAGAGCGGCAGCTGACCGTATTGGAGCGTCAGCGACACGGCGCAATGATCGCTCAGCATGGTCTCCGGATCCATGTCCTCAAAATCGTGTGCCTGGGTGGACGTGATCAGGGCCGGATCCTGCATATTGCCCATCAGAATGTGATCGATAGGCGCCGGATACCAGGGGTGGCAGCCCAGCATACCGGCCGTTGTATTGACCAGACTGGAGGCCGACCCATCCGTGTTCTGACCCAAGACGCGCGTCAGCTGATTATAGGGCGCCGATATCCGGTGGTTGAAATCCCCCAGCACGATATATGGCTGGGAAGATGCTTCCCTTTCTTCGATCCATACGTCCAGAATCGGTGCTTGCCGGGTAAAAAGTTGGCAGGCTTCGGTGTCCGCGCGGGAGAAGTCATCCACGAAACACCCACTCTTGAGGTGCACGTTGAGAAGCTCCACCTGCCCCAAGGGCGTTGCCACCCTCAGCTCCATGCCGTGACGCAGACCCGGATCGTCCAAACCGAGTTCGTCCACGTCCACAACGTCCTCTACCTCGAGGCCCTTCCGAACAGCAAAGGCCAGCTTCTGCTGCGTGGACAAGCGCCCACTCTCACGACACTCGTAGGAGGCGCTGTCCGGGCGATCAGACAGGAAAAGCTGCCATTCCTCCGCTGGGAACAGCAGTCCGACGGCGTCCAGCGAGGCCACTTCCTGAAGCGCCACGATATCGGCATCGAGCCGCTGCGCGTACGCCTGCATGGCAGCAAGTTCATCCATCGACCGGGGGCGGCATCCCTCATCAATGGGCGATGCCAGATGCTCCACGTTCCAGGTAACCACCTTCAGCGCGGCAGCAGTACCATCTGTGAGCGTCAGGGTAGCTGCCTGATCGGTCGTGTCGGAGGATGGTGAGCACGCCGTGGCAGAAAAGCATACGACAACGACGAGAAGACGGACGAGTAGGGTATTCACGTGCTTACTTCAGGATAAGGTGGTGCGTAGATCGTCAAAAATGAAGGCGATACAGCAGGCGAACATTCCGGCCCGGCTCGGGCATGATGCTCTTGACCCGGGACAAATGATCCCGGTAGGATGTGTTGGTCACGTTGTCGATGGCCAGCGTTACGGTGTGCAGCATTCCCGCTGCAATACGGTGGGTCTGAAAGGAGACATCGGGCACGATGAACCCCGACGTGGTCTCCTCGAACGGCCCCAGTCGGCTTTGTCGGGAGGCGCCACGGGCCGCAGCCGTCCACGTGACTGGGCCCACGGTGCCCGACAGGGATACGGTGCCTTTGAGTGGAGGCATCCACGGGATGGGCACATCCAGGTCGGTAAGCTGTCCACGCACCCACGATCCCGTAACGGCCGCCTCGATGTTTGAGGGCAGGTCGACGCGGATCTGCCCCTCTGCGCCGGTCATGACAGCATCCGTGCCGGTAAATTGGTAGATGGGTATGTAAATGCGATAGTTGAGTTCGCCCGTATTGCGCGGAAAAATATACGCTTGGAATCGGTTGTGGAACCCCGCTACGGACCCCTGAAAGCCATCGCCTTGCCAATCGAGCGTGACTTCGACCCCCGTGCCGATTTCCGTTTGCAGGTCTGGATTGCCGACCTCGAAGGAATAGGCCGCCAGGTGCGGTCCCTGACTGAATAACTCCTCAATCCCCGGAAGGCGAAGCCCGCGCATGGCCATGAGCCCCAGCGTTGCACGCTGCCCGAGAGGGTGCTCCGCCGAAAATGAGGCCGACCAACCCGTAAACGAGCGCGGACGGATTTCCCCGATGTCCGAAATGAACGTGCGCGAGGGATCGACCTGGCGGGTATCCAGCCGCGCGCCAATTTGAACAGCCAGATCCTCGACATGGAAGTCCTGAAAGGCGAAGGCCGCCATGGAGCGCTCCATGGTAGCCGGGGTAAACGAAAATCCTCCGGCAACAACATCCCGGATTTCTCCCGAAATGCCGATGGCGCCGTGTTCGAACGGTCCAATATGCGTCGTGTAGGCGACAGAACGCCCCGACCAGGTCAGCACGCCGTACTCAATACCGAGGGCTCCACTGGCTTCAAATTCCTGATGGAAGTAGCGGGTGTACCCAGCAACGGATTCGAACCGACGAATCCATGGGACAGGCTGCAGCCACTCGGCCCGCGCTTCCGTACTCCATCGCTCTACCTCAACCGACACGCCGTTCGGATGGGCACCGATAAAACCCCCGGGAATGCCGTAATCCGAGTTATACCAGGAACCGGAGATACCCACGAACCCTTTTTTGCCGACACGGCTCAGCCCGGCCGAGGCGGTTTGTGTACGGAGCTGCGTATTTCCCAGCCTGCCTTCGGGGGTGCGCACATCCCCGGCGGTGCGGACACTGGCATTGGCTCGGGCAGCAAAAGATGCGCCCAATGGCAGCGAGACGCCTGCGCCTCCTGCCATGCCGTTGCTGACAGACTGCCCTTGGAAAGCCGCGGTGGCGTGCATGCGGTCTGGCACCGAGGAGAGTACGGTTTCGCTGACCACGTTGATGGCGCCG
>JAAZVD010000039.1 GCA_018623785.1 Bacteroidota bacterium
GACGGGTCGGGAATTGATTGCACCGGGCGTGCTGTCCATGCAGGAAGCGGTCCACAAACTGACCGTAGCGCCGCGAGAGATTCTGCGTCTTCCTATTCCGGCACTCACGGAGGGTGTACCTGCCAATGTGACCATATTCGATGCCACTACGGAGTGGACGTTCGAAAAGGGTCACATCAAGTCGAAGAGTGTCAATACGCCGTTCGTTGGGGCCAGGATGGTCGGCAAGGCCTGGGCCACGTACAACAAGGCGCAGTTGGTGGACAACGCCTAAGGTTGCGGCTGATCAGTTGCTATTGATCAGTTGCCGCGTTCAAGCCGCCGACCTAGCGATGAGGGCAGCTCTTCTTCCCGAATGCGTTGCCGCGCACGATCAACGTTGTAAGGGATTCGTTTGAGGTCGAAGGCAAAGGTCTCGGTATCGAAGTAGCCTACACAGGCGCGCGGGTCGCCGTCGCGTGGTTGTCCCACGCTGCCGGTATTGATGATGAAGCGGTGACCGGGACGCGGACGCAGGACACCAAGCTTTTCAGAGAGCACGCCGGGCATGTGCGTGTGTCCTACAAAGCAGATGTCCGTTTCGAAATGACGGAACTGCTCCTGCGCCAGGAAAAAAGATTCGATCCGCATCCATCGTTCCGGCAACTGCGGCGAGGCATGCACCATCGTCACGCCATGCGAAACACTCGTCAGTGGTCGCTCGGCCAGCCACGCCAGATCGGACTCGCTGAGCACGTCGGCGTTATGTTCGGCAGCTATCTGGCCATCCGGAGGCAATAGGTCGATGCCGTCTCCGGTGGCTACCGCCAGATCGTGGTTTCCGAGGACCACGGCGTCACACCGCTCCCGTACAATGGCCACGCAGGGTCCGGGGTCTGCGCCGTATCCAACCACATCCCCCATGCACAAAACGGCGTCTGGACGCTCGCGATCTACGTCGGCCATGGCCGCCTCGAGCGCTGGCAAGTTGGAATGGATATCGGAAATGAGTGCTAAACGCACGGTAGCAGGGAATAATGAGGCCGGTTCGAATAATGTGGCCAATACAATTAATATAGCCGGTACAAATAATGGGACCGGAAGAATGGTAGACGCAGCCGGCGCGACTGCGGGGTGTCGTCATGGAAAATGCTTACCGGCTGCTCAGAAGAAAGATCGCGGTGGCAGTCGCCTTGCGCAACCTGCACGACGGTTCCTACCGGTCTTCCTTCGTATTTTCTCCAGAACCGTATTTCCGGAGCGCCCAAAACACCACCTTGTATGCAACGCTACGCCGCCGCCGTTTTCTTCGGAGGACCATCGCCTGAACACGAGGTGTCCGTGATTACGGGACTTCAGGCTGTAGCGGCACTCAGGGAGCGAAACAAGGCCGTCCTTCCGGTCTATGTTTCAAAGGGAGGCCGGTGGTTTACCGGGCAGGGTCTCGATGACATTGCGCGATACAAGCGCCCGTCGGACCTAGAGCAGACGGCAACGGAGATGGCGTTGGCCCCGGGTCCCGGGCGGTCATTACGGCTTGTGCCGCTAAAGCAGCCCTTCTTCGGTCGGGCTGAAGGGCTGTTGGTCGATGCTGTCCTGCTGGCCTTCCACGGAGGATCTGGGGAAAATGGTGGCGTTCAGGGTTTGTGTGAAAGCTTGGGTGTGCCCTACTCCGGGGCTGGCGTGATGGCCTCAGCGGTCGGGATGGACAAGGTCCGTGCGAAGGTGCTGTGCAAGGCAGCCGGGATACCCGTCGTGCCTTGGATGGAGATTTCGGAAGGTATCTGGGCAGGCAAGGAAGAGCACCACCTGGATGCCATTATCGATGGGATTGGGTTTCCCGCTATCGTAAAGCCGGTACATCTGGGCTCGTCGATAGGGATTGCCCGGGTCGAGGACAGGGAAGCGCTGGAGGGAGCCATCGAGGAGGCCTTTCGATATGATGCCGCGGTCCTTGTCGAGCAGTGCGTGCCCAATCTCCGGGAAATCAATTGCTCCGTGTTGGGCACGATCGGAAATGCCCGCGTGTCGGTTTTGGAAGAGCCGGTATCGGGGGATGGTACGCTTTCGTTCGAGGATAAATACCTGCGCGGGGCGCCCGGCAAGACAGGCCGGTCCAAAGCGCCTTCAGCGGCTGGCATGGCTTCGCTGGATCGCCGTATCCCCGCCCCGGTGTCTGATGAAATGACCCAGGACATACGGGAAATGGCGCTCCAGGTATTTGATGCACTGGACGGCAGCGGTGTGGCACGCATCGATTTCCTGATGGACGATGCCTCGGGGTCGGTCTTTTTCAACGAGATCAACACGATTCCGGGCTCGTTGTCCTTTTACCTCTGGGAGCCGACGGGTATGCCGTTCGGGGAGTTGGTAGAGCTGCTGTTGGACCTGGCAGTGGAACGTTTTGAGACGCGAAGTCGTCGTGTGCGCTCGTTCCAGACAAATCTGCTGGATGTGCGCGCCTCGGGTGGGCTGAAGGGGAAGCTGGGCTGACCCCGTTTCGCATCGAACCGGGTTTACAGCCCTGCGTGTGTCAATGCCCATGCCAGCCGGGCCGCAATGGCTGCGTTCTGTTTCAGGAGATCCATGTTGGCGGTCAGCGCCTGCTCGCCGAGTTCCTGTCTGACGGCTGTGAGCAAAAACGGTGTTACCTGTGGCGGGGCCAGACCACGAGCTTCTTCCGATGAGAGGGCATCGGCTACGATGGCTGAAACCCTGGCATAGGAGAGCGATGCCTCTGCTGCCAAGGGGACGGTCAGAAGGATAGCGGCCGGTAGGCGAGCGGCGTCCCGCGCCCGCACGATAGCGGCTACCTCCTCGATGGTTTCGCAGCGTACATCTACCGGAAAGACGGATTCGCCGCAATAAAAGGCAGGCATCGTATCGGTTTGCCAGCCCACGACCGTTACCCCCAGGGTTTCAAGCCGCTCCCGGGTAGCTTCCAGGTGAAGGATGGCTTTGGGGCCTGCACAGACGACCGTGACCGGGCACCGTCCCAATTCGGTCAGATCAGCGCTCTGATCCTGGGATGGCGCTCCGTTTCCATCCTGATGCACGCCCCCGATACCGCCGGTAGCCATGACGCGAATACCGGCGTCATATGCCAGTCGGATGGTAGCCGCTACCGTCGTTGCCCCGGTGCGCCTGTGGGCCACGACAACCGGAAGGTTGCGAAGACTGACTTTGAGGATATCCCCATCGGTGCAAAAGCGTTCGATCTCCGCCGGTGTGCATCGGGTCCGAACGCTCCCATCGACAATACCAATCGTACAGGGCAGGGCGGATTGCGCCTCTACAATATCCTCGAGCGCGAAAGCCAGATCCCGGTTGGCCGGGAAGGGGAGACCATGAGAAAGGACGGTGGTTTCGAGCGCCACGGCGGGCGCTGCCGCCAAGGACGCAGACGAGTCGGAAGGGGTCATCACTACGTGCACTGGAGTCATGCGGACGGATCGGGTCGTGAACAACCTACGAAAGGAGGGCCAACCGGCGATACCTGTATGCGCAGGATCCGCTCTGGCCCTACCTTTAATCACGCTACGGTGTCACGCTCATACAGCCAAACCCATGCTCCACCGCGATTTCCGTTGTCACGCCGCCGGCCTGATCGTACTTCTTGCATCGCTTACTGCATGTCAGCCTGCCGCCCAGGTGCCGGATGCGGATGCGACGGCTATTGATGCATCCCGGCTCCTTTCCCATGTTCAGACCCTGTCCTCGGATGCCTTCATGGGGCGCCGTGCCGGAACGGACGGTGGTCGGATGGCCGTCGACTATGTGGAAACACAGATGGAGGCGATGGGGTTGGCGCCTGCCTGCGGGGAAGATCTGCGCCAGTCATTTTTCTTTGATGGGCGCGATGGAGCAGTGGATGCTACCAATCTGATTGCGCTGATTCCGGGCACGTCGAGATCGATCAGAACAGGGGATGCGGCAGCGGGAACGGGGGATGCGGCAGCTGGAACAGGGGATGCGACAACGGGAACGGGAGCCATCGTCCTGAGCGCACATTTCGATCATCTGGGGCAGCGTGGCACCGAAGTCTTCAATGGGGCGGACGATAATGCCTCCGGCACCGCTGCCTTGTTGGAGGTAGCGCGCGCCTTGAAGGATGCACCCCTAGAGCATGACCTGATCCTTGCGTCTCTGGATGCCGAGGAAATGGGACTTCGGGGCGCACGGCACTTTGTGGCCTCGGACTGCTTGGGCGCGCTGGATGTGCGGCTCAACATCAACTTGGATATGGTCAGTCGCAGCCAAGCCGGGGAGCTGTACGCGGCTGGGACACACCATTATCCATTCCTGCGCCCAGTTCTCGAATCTGTGGTCACGACAGACGATCTTACGCTGCTCTTCGGGCATGACGAGCCCAGTACGGGCTCGGACGACTGGACGAATGCATCCGATCATGCGCCCTTCCATGCCGAGGGAATTCCGTTTGTCTATTTCGGGGTCGAAGATCATGCCGGCTACCACAATGCGACAGACGATTATGACGACATCACTCCGGAATTTTTTGTCTCATCCGCGGGCTTCATTCTGGAAGGCACACGCGCTCTGGATGGGGCCTTGGACGGGTTTCCCCAGCGATAGACGGTGCCACAGACTCCCTTCATCCAACGACTGACGGTGTACCCGGTCAAGGGGCTCCGAGGTATTGATGTCGATCAGGCGCGCTTAACGCCTTTTGGTCTGCAGGACGATCGGAGGTATATGCTGGTAGATGCGACGGGAGGCTTCATTTCCCAACGCAAGCACCCCGAATTGACGCAGTTCGAGGTGGTCTTCGGGGAGAAGCACCGCCTGGAGATAACGAACGAAAGGCATGGGTCCGTTACTGTCCCACGGCATCCTGAGGCTACTGATGCTGCGAGGAACGAGGTCCTGATCTGGGGTGATCAGGTACAGGCAGCGGCTGTCTCATCCGAGGCCAATGCTTTCTTTTCAGACGTACTGGGGGAGGCAGTTCGATTGGTCTGGATGCCTGCCGACGCGGAGCGGATGGCGGATCCGGTGTGGGCACCGCCGGGGCGCCGTGTCAGCTTTGCCGACGGATTTCCTTGTCTGGTTCTGGGGGCAGCCTCAGTCGATGAACTCAATACCCGCCTCGTGACGCCGGTATCTGTCCGTCGCTTCCGCGCCAACGTGGTTATCGCAGGAGCAGCGCCCTGGGCGGAGGACGATTGGAAGGTTCTGGAAACCGACGATGCCCGTTTAGAGCTGTTAAAACCCTGTGCGCGGTGTGTCGTGATTGCCACGGATCAACTGACCGGGGAGCGCACCAGGGAGCCTTCCGCCACGCTGGCAACCTATCGGGTTCGGGATGGCAAGGTGATGGTAGGGATGAATGCCGTGGCCGGTCCGGTGGGCGGTGTCGTGGGCGTGGGGCAGTCGGTACGGGTTATATAACCGTTATCCTGTTACACAGTGCGATAAGAGGCCTTTTCTGAGTGGATCGAATGTGCGTTATTGGGAGGAGGGTGGCCCGGGAACCATCCTCATACCCGTTACTGCAAAAAGGTGCTCTACCTGAGCAGGGCTGACCTGCCCTTCAAGTTTGGGCGCCGCAAAACCGAACGAGGTACCATCTTCCGAGATTCTGATCCGATCCCCCCGATTTTGTCAGGGTTCCTCACCTCAGGAGGTGCCCATGTCCGTTGAAGCTCTGCTCGCATCGCCGCCGACGGTAGAACGGGCCTCGTCAGCCGCCCTCTCCGGCCACGTCCTCGTATTGAATCAGGACTACCAAGCGCTGACCATTACCAGTGTGCAACGCGCCATCATCCTTCTACTGCTGCAGAAGGCCGAATTGATCGAGGCGGAGGAGAAACGCTTCGTGCGCAGTCCCAACCGGCGCATTCCCTGGCCGAGCATCGTTCGATTGAAGGCCTACGTTCGGGTGCCTTACAAGAGGGTTCTCCTGACCCGCAAGAACGTCATTCAGCGCGATGCACATCGTTGCCAGTACTGCGGTGCATCCGAGCGGATTACCATCGATCATGTCATGCCACGATCGCGAGGGGGAAAAGACACATGGACAAATCTGGTGGCCGCTTGCGTTCCCTGCAACAACAGGAAAGGTAACAAAACACCGGAAGAAGCCGGCATGACGTTGGCGCGCAGGCCTTTTCGCCCAAGTTATGTCATGTATATCAGGGATTTCGTGGGGTCCTTGGATCACTCCTGGAAACCGTACCTCTATCTGAGTTGATGACCCGGATGGGTCGGCTTTGTATAGGATTGGCAGCATCTTCATGCCTTCCTCGAATCCGGTAGTTCAGCCTCTCGTTGCAGAGGAGTCTCCGGTGACCAGCCCAAGAAATCCCATGTCCTCCAACCTTGTTGCGCGCATTGCATGGACCGTTCCGGCCGTCTTGTTGCTCCTGAGTATTCATCAGATCGTGACCGCGGTCAATCTCGGGCGGACGCTTGATGAAGGGGAGCAAGCCATAGCGGAAGTAACCCGCTACGAGCGCTCAGATCGTAAAGACGTAACACACGTTGAGCTGGATCTGCTGGTGCGCATGCAGGATGGAACGATCTTGGAGCGTACCCGGATGGCGCTGCCGTATTCCATTGGCCATCGCGTGGAGGCCGAGTCCCTCAGTGTGACGGTACTGCCGGGTGGTGGACAGGAAGTGGTCATCACGCAGATCGGCCGGACCCAGGCCAGGATTGCCTGGAGTAATGGCGCCATGAGTTTCTTGGCCTTCTTGATGGCGTTTGTAGGCGTTTTCAGCTGGAATCGCTGGTTGTCCCGGAAGATCGGGCAGGCGGCCTGATCAATACCCCGGATCAGGCTCTTGTAGATTCTGATCCCTTCGTATATTGCCTGTATCGTTGGGGGTGCCTGTGCGGCTGAGATCATACCCCTTGAACCTGTCCGGGTAATGCCGGCGTAGGGAAACGGACGCTTCTCGCGTCGCCCGCTGCATCGTTGCTGACGGCGGGTACTTCCGACGACGACTGGATTGCGCACCCTGTATGCGCGGCCCATAATCACTCATCTGACCCGGTCTCGTCATGTCATTCCGCTTTCCCTTTTGCCTTGGACTGTGCCTGCTCCTGATGTGGAGCGCTTCGATGGCACATGCTGCGCCGGTTTTTACAACGGGGCCAGAAGGCCGTCTTTTCGGCACGGTGATAGACGAATCCGGCCAAGGCATTCCCGGCGCCACCCTGCAGCTCTTCGTCTCGGGGTCGGCGCAGCCACGGGGCAGTGCACTGACGGATAGCGAGGGTACGTTCGCATTTGGAGCAACCGGAGCAGGACGTTATGACCTGCATGTTTCCCACGTTGCCTTCGGATCCCGGACGGTACCTGTTGTCATGTCGTCCGAGGATCTAGCCCTGACCATTCGGATGCGTGCGGGCGTCATGGCACAGGGCGAAGTCGTGGTCAGCGCCGGGCGGGCACGGGAAGGCCTGACTCCGGTCACGTTAACCAACATTTCCCGTGAGGAGCTGGAGCGGCAGCCCGATATGAAGGATCTGCCCGTGCACCTGGCCCGGCAGCCTGCCATCACGTGGTCTTCGGAAAACGGGAACGCCATCGGCTATTCCACGCTGCGCATGCGAGGATTCGGCCAACGCCGTCTGGCGGTGGCCATCAACGGCATCCCGCAGAACGATCCCGAGGAGTTCAACGTGTTCTGGATCAACTTCTTCGACATCCAAGGAGCGGTACAGGACATCCAGATCCAGCGGGGGGCCGGCAGCTCGATCTACGGTCCGACGGCCATTGGAGGCGCCATCAACATCCGAGCCATGCCCTACAAGCCGGACTTCCACGCATCGGTGCATGTTGGAGCAGGCGCGTTCGGAACGCGCCGCTACACCGCCGAGGTCAATTCAGGCCTGTTGTCTGATAGGTGGATTGCCTTCGGACGGCTCAGTCGGCTGGAGTCTGACGGGTATCGGGACTGGTCCTGGACCGAGTTCTGGCGATTCTTTGCCGGCATCACTCGCTACGGGGATCGCAGTTCGCTTACGCTGCAGGCCTATGGCGGTCCACAACGCGATGGATTGGCCTATTCGGGCATTCCGAAGGCAGCCAACAAGCGCACGATCGATGACGGTTTCGGGGGCACCATCGATAGGACGTACAACTTCTCGGCCTTCGATAGGGACGTGGAAGACTTCCATCAACCGCATGTTGAATTACACCACGAGTGGGACGTACGCGAAGGGCTATCATTCAACCAGAGTCTTTTCTGGGTCAAGGGCGAAGGGTATTTCGACTTCGGAGGCACGTTCCGTAGCGCCGATTACCTCAGATTGCCTAAAGGTATTGTTGCGCCCGGGCAGGAATCTCTGCCGCTCTTCCTCAGCCGGCCCGATGTGTCCGTGCTATTCCGCGCCTATCTCGACCAGTGGCAGGTGGGGTGGATGCCGCGCTTGACATGGCGGGCCGAGGGCCGGACGACTACCGTCGGCGCCGAGGCCCGGCTGCACCGCAGCTTGCGATGGGGAAGGATCCAGGAGTCGAACAGCCTACCTGAGAATATCGTGGGCTCGGAGGCGGATGCGAGGGTCTATTCTTTCAGGGGAGAAAAGGCCATCGCCTCTGTGTATGGATCCCATGTGCGAACCTGGGACGACCGATGGGCGGTGCAGGGTGAATTCCAGGCCACATGGCGGCAGTATCGTGTCCATGACGAGGAATTCTTTGGCACCTCGTTCTCCAAACCTTATGTGTTCTTCAATCCTCGGGTGGGTGTAACCTGGCGTCCCGAGCAGCCATTCAGCGCCTTTGCCTCGGTGGCGCTGGCCAGCCGGGAGCCGCGCATGAAAACGCTCTATGATGGCGAGGAGGCCGGCAACGGTTTTACGCCCCGCTTTGAAGTGGGCGGCAGCGGCGCGCCGGACACGGATCGCCCACTGGTTTCTGCCGAGCACCTCGTCGACCTCGAAACTGGACTTCGCCTGAACCGGGAAACTTGGAGAGTGGTTGCCGGGGCGTTCTGGATGGAATTCCGGGATGAAATCGTTCCAAGCGGAGGACTGGATCAGTACGGCGTGCCGCGCACGGGCAACGCTGACAAGACCCGGCACATCGGACTGGAGCTGGACGGGGAGTGGCGGCCAATGGCATCGCTTTCGCTGTCGGGGAATGCCACCATCTCAAGGAATCGCTTTGTCGCATTCAGCGAATTCGTGGCTACGGACGCAGGTGCAGCGGCGCTGGATCGTGCTGACAATACGATAGCCGGTTTTCCATCGCGGAGCGGGAATATGGGCGTGGACTGGCAACGGGGCCGCCTTTCGCTGGCCCTCATGGGCTCCTGGGTAGGCAAGCAGTACATCGACAACGGCAATGGTCGCGATACCGCGGGTGTGGCCGATGACAATCTCGTCGCGGATGCCTTTTTCCTGTTGGAC
>JAAZVD010000040.1 GCA_018623785.1 Bacteroidota bacterium
CGGCGATGGCTATTCCGAGGCCCGTATGCGCCTCTCCGATGCAGGTGTGCGCGCCGCCATGGATGGTGTAGACCTCTCCGGCAGCACGGACGTGGAGATCGTTATCACGCCCGATGCCAAGGTGTTTGATGGCCGTTTTGCCAACAACGCCTGGCTGCAGGAGCTGCCAGATCCCACCACTAAGGTAGTCTGGGATAATGTGGCTTCCATGAACCCGGTTACAGCCGAAAAGTTGGGTGTGGGCGCCAAGCTAAACGCAGGCAAATACTATGGGGACGTTGTTCGTCTTGAGGCCGGTGGCCACACTGCCGAGTTGCCGGTCTGGATTCAGCCGGGCATGGCGGATGGTTCCATCCACGTGACCCTTGGTTACGGTCGGAATATCACCAGCGAACGCCCCGAACGTAACACCCCGTTCTTTGACCTGGATGATTACACGGATGTCTACGGAAAGGGCGCCATCTCCACGGGAGTTGGCGTCAATACGGCTTCGCTGGCCGTGTCCGGTTGCATCGCGCCGGTCGGGGTCACCAGAGCGTCGACCGGCTATCTGGTGGCATCCACCCAGGACCACGGTGCCATCGATGCGCCCCACGTAGGGGAGGAGGTCAAGAGTCGCGGTCTGTTCCGCATGGCCACGGTAGAGGAATACCGGGCCGACCCGGATTTCGTGAAGGGCGGAGAGCCGGCGCCTCTGAAAGAAGATTGGGAAGACTACCCCACGCTCTGGGAAGCCAACCATCCCAAGGATTCGGTCGAAATTACCTCGTCGAACTACCACGCCAACCAGTGGGGCATGGTCATCGACCTGAACACGTGTACGGGCTGTAATGCCTGTGTTGTGGCGTGTCAGGCGGAGAACAACATCCAGGTAGTTGGAAAACAGGAAGTAGCTCGTGGACGCGAAATGCACTGGCTGCGCCTGGACCGTTACTTCGTCTCTGGCGATGGATCCTCCTACGAGGATCCCCAGATGGTTATCCAGCCGATGCCCTGTCAGCACTGCGAAAATGCGCCGTGCGAGCAGGTTTGTCCGGTGGCCGCTACGGTGCACTCTCCGGATGGTACCAACCAGATGATTTACAACCGCTGCATCGGGACGCGCTACTGCGCAAACAACTGCCCGTACAAAGTGCGCCGGTTCAACTTCTTCAACTGGACCAAGACGCTTCCGGACACGCTGCACATGGCGTCCAACCCGAACGTAACCGTCCGCTCCCGCGGTGTGATGGAGAAGTGCTCCTTCTGCATCCAGCGCATCCGCGGCGCCAACAAGGTGGCGAATGTCGAAAATCGAGAGCTGCAGGATGGCGAAGTCGTGACGGCTTGCCAGCAGGTCTGTCCCGCCAATGCCATCACTTTCGGCGACCTTTCGAATCCTGACAGCGCCGTTTCGCGACGCCGTCAGTCGGATCGTCGTTATGAGCTGCTTGCAGAGCTCAACGTCAAACCGCGCGTCAGTTACCTGGGTCGGGTTCGTAACCCGAATCCAAATCTGGCCTGATTCACCCGCCATCCAACGCAATAGAAAACGCTACGCCTGTGAGTACGGCAAGCACGGACAAGACTCTCGCCCATCTGGCGGACTTCCACGATGAAGCACCGCTGGTGAAAGGGAATCTATCGTTCCACGACATCACTGAGATCGTCTCCTCCCATACCGAGAAGAAGACCCCATTTGCCTGGTACGGCGCCTTCAGTCTGGCGCTTGCCGGTCTGATGCTGCTTTTGGGCATGATTGCCTACCTGTTCTGGAATGGAACCGGTGTCTGGGGCCTGAACAACCCGGTTGGATGGGGCTATGCCATCGTCAACTTCGTTTTCTGGGTGGGTATCGGTCACGCCGGTACGCTGATCTCGGCCATTCTCTTCCTCTTCCGGCAGCAATGGCGTACGGCCATCAACCGCTCGGCAGAGGCCATGACAATCTTTGCCGTGATCTGCGCCTTGGTGTTTCCAACGATTCACGTTGGTCGGGTCTGGGCTATCTATTGGACACTTCCGCTGCCCAACCAGATGAACATGTGGCCGCAGTTCAAGAGCCCGCTCCTGTGGGACGTGTTTGCGGTGTCCACCTACTTCACGGTGTCGCTTGTCTTCTGGTATATAGGTCTCGTACCTGACCTGGCTTCCATGCGAGACCGTGCCAAGGGCAAACTCCGCAAGCTGGTCCTGGGCGTAGCCTCGATGGGATGGACGGGAGCCAACCGCCACTGGCGCAACTACGAGAAAGCGTACCTCCTGCTGGCCGCCCTGGCCACGCCGCTGGTTCTCTCGGTTCACTCGGTCGTGTCTTTCGACTTTGCTGTGTCCATCGTACCCGGCTGGCATACGACCATTTTCCCGCCATACTTCGTGGCTGGCGCCATTTTCTCAGGCTTCGCCATGGTGGTCACGCTCCTCGTGATTGCCCGCAAAATCTATGGCGTGGAGAACATAATCACGGTAGACCACCTCGAGAAGATGAACATCATCATCCTGCTCACAGGTACGATGGTCGGTTTTGCCTACATCACGGAGTTCTTCATCGCGTGGTACTCAGGTGTGCAGTACGAACAATATGCGTTCGTCAACCGCATGTTTGGTCCCTACGCGTGGGCCTACTGGACGATGATGTCGTGCAACCTGTTCTTCCCCCAGTTCTTCTGGTTCAAGAAGCTGCGTCGCAACATCACGTTCATGTTCATCATTTCGATCTTCGTGAACATCGGGATGTGGTTCGAGCGGTTTGTGATCACCGTCACCTCGCTGCACCGTGATTACCTGCCCAGCTCCTGGGACTACTACACACCCACCGTCGTGGACGTCCTGACCTTTGTCGGAACCTTCGGGCTGTTCTTTACCCTTTTCCTGCTGTTCCTGCGCTTCATGCCGATGGTAGCTGTCGCGGAGGTCAAGGGCGTCATGCCTGAGGCCGATCCACATTTCTACGATCATGAGGGCGATGGGCACGGTGCAGAGCACGCAGTCCAGCCGTCCACGCAGCAATAACCCGCTAACGAGTATTTCAACAGACGCAGCCATGCTGAATCAACTGGCACGTGACGTCAAGGCAAGCATGAGCATCTACGATGCCGGCGAGGACCAAGTCTATGGTCTGCTTGCCGAGTTTGCCCATCCCGGAGAGCTATTGCACGCCGCTGAAGCCATCCATGAAGCGGGATTCCGTCACTTTGACACCCATTCGCCCTTCCCAATCCACGGTATGGACAAGGCGATGGGCTTGGGTAATTCTCTGGTAGGTTGGATTACCCTGGGAGGTGGTATTACCGGGTTGTCCCTGGCCACCCTCATGCAGTGGTGGATGGGTGCGGTTGATTACCCAATCAACATTTCGGGCAAACCGTTCTTTGCCATTGAGCCCTCGATTCCAATCATGTTCGAGCTTACGGTACTGCTGGCCTCGCTGGCCACGGCTGCCGGTATGTTCGCGTTGAACGGCCTTCCCCGTCCGTACAACCCGCTGTTCTATTCGAAGAACTTCGCGCGCGTCACGGATGATGCTTTTTTCCTCCACATTGCAGCCAGTGATCGCAAGTTTGATCAGGAGACGACAGCTCAGATGCTGCAAGAGCTGGGCGCAAGCAACGTCGAAACCATCCACGATCACGGAGAGGAGGACCAGGATTGAAGGATGCCGACGGGCTCCTCGACAACACGATCATGATGAAACGCATACCCCACATTGCATCGGCCTTTTTCATGGCAGCCGTCATGCTGCTTGGTAGCGGATGCCAAGGATCGCTCTCGGACAAACCTCCGGTGCACTTGAATCAGAACATGGACTTCCAGGAGCGTTTTGACGCTCAGGAAGCGAATACCTTCTTTGCCGATG
Organism: Bacteroidota bacterium; assembly: GCA_018623785.1. Classification (GTDB taxonomy): domain Bacteria; phylum Bacteroidota; class Rhodothermia; order Rhodothermales; family UBA10348; genus JAAZVD01. The sequence goes on from JAAZVD010000040.1 coordinate 3,836, forward strand.
GACGTGCCATGCGCGCGCCCGTCCGCGGGACGGTCGCGCGCGGGTACCTCAAGGACGACACCGCCCTGTGGACCGGACGGGACGCATCCGGCGACTTCGTGGACAAAAACCCTTTGACCGTGGACATGGCGCTTCTCGAGCGTGGCCGTGAGAAGTACGAAATCTACTGCAGCGTCTGCCACGGCCTGGCCGGGGATGGACAGGGTATCATCATGACGGGAGGGTACGGCTATGTGCCTGCCCCGACCTACCACAGCGACATGCTGCGGGCGCAGCCGGACGGCTATATCTACGATGCCCTGACCTGGGGCGTTCGGAGTATGCCGGGTTATGGTACGCAGGTCAAAGTGGAAGACCGCTGGGCCATCGTGGCCTACACCCGAGCCCTGCAGCGCAGTCAGGCTGCCTCGGTAAATGATGTGCCCGAGAGCGAACGATAGACCTAAAACGCATCTTTATTGCAACCACGTGACCCGGTCAACGGGTAACCAAGAAGCGAAAGCGAATGTCTGAGACCGTAAAACGTAGTAATCCGCTGGTCTGGCTGATCGACCCGTTGAAATCGACGGCCAGCCACGCTGACCCCGCCTACCGCTTTTCGTGGTCGCAGGCCGCATGGCTGCTGCCCCTAGCAATAGGGATCGCAGGCCTTGTAGTCAGCGCTGTGGGTTGGGCTACCGATTCCCATCAGTTCTATTTCTCCTACCTGATCGGTTGGGCCTTCTGCCTGTCCATTGCGTTGGGAGCCTATTTCTTCGTGGTAATCCAGCACCTGACGAAGGCCCGTTGGAGTGTCGTGCTGCGTCGCATCCCAGAAACCTTACTATGGTCGTTTCCGCTCTTGGCGATACTCAGCATCCCGGTTATCCTGGGTATGCACGATCTGTATCACTGGACGCACCATGATCTGATTGATCCGGCCAGCCCGACTTACGATCCGATTATTGCCGGTAAAGCCGGATACCTGAACACGCCGTTTTTCTTGGCCCGTCTCGCGTTCTACTTCATTGTCTGGACGGTTGTATCCCACAAATTGTACTCGCTCAGCATCAAGCAGGATGTTGACCCCGATGCCTCCATTCCGCAGCGACTGCGCAAGACGAGTGCCATCGGCCTGGTCTTGGGTGCCATCAGTACAGCCTTTGCCGGGATGGATATTCTGATGTCCCTCGACCCGCACTGGTTTTCCACCATCTTCGGTATCTACTTCTTTGCAGGCTCGTTCATGGTCATCATGGCTGTGATGGCCCTTTCCGCCATGTTGTTGCAGCGTTTCGGCATGCTCAAGGGGGTAATCAAGATTGATCATTACCAGGATCTGGGCAAATTCCTGTTCGGGTTCACGGTTTTCTGGGCCTACATTGGCTTCAGCCAGTATATGCTCATCTGGTACGGTAACCTCCCGGAAGAGACCCTCTTCTATCGTCATCGTCTGGAGCATGGATGGGAAACGTTCTCTGCCATCCTGTTGCTGGGTCACTTCATCATCCCGTTCGTAGTGCTCATCGGCCGCTGGTCCAAGCGCCTCCTGCCACTTCTGGGCTTCATGTGCGTCTGGATGATGGTTATGCACTGGTTCGACTATTTCTGGGTAGCTGCGCCCGTACTTCATGGGGACCACGCTACCATGAGCCTGTATGACATTGCTGCCTGGCTGGGTCTCTTCGGAGTATTTGCTGGCGCATTCATGTACCGCCTGAGCCGCCATCCGCTCGTTCCGCAGCGGGACCCGCGGCTTCATAAGTCCCTGACGTTCACCAATACCTGATCCGATCCACCATCATGGGAGAGGCACAAACACATCCCGGTGTCGAACCGGAAGACATAAATACAGGCACACTGTTTCGTGTCATTGGCGTATCGGCTATCGTGGTGGTCATTCTGGTGGCCATTGGGGTAAACATGTCCATGCGGAAGTTCAAGGAAGTTCAACTGGAAGTCACGGAACTGACCGGCTATCCGGAGCTTCATGAGACTGAGATGATGGGCGCATCCAAACTGAGCGGTTACGAGGCTCAGGTCGATGGCACCTACCGCATCCCCATTGAGCGTGCCATGGAACTCGAAGTGCGCGACGCCCAGTAGGTTTGTCTACACGAAGAAGTTTCCCCCCCCGGCATCACGTTATCGGACGCCTCCTCAGACATAGCATCGTACTCCTGCTCCTGACAGGATTTGGTCGGTTGCCAGTCATGGCCCAAGCAGACCAAGAACGTCCGGCCAGTGAACTGCCTGGAGCACTGCGGGGTGTCGGTGTGGATGAGAAGTTGGGAAATCTGCTGCCTGCAGAAGCGGTTTTTCGTGATTCAGAGGACCGGGAGGTGACCATCGGTGACTATCTGGGTACTGGGCGCCCGCTGCTGGTCAACTTCATCTATCACAACTGCCCGATGCTGTGCAGCATTACGCTCGAAGCGCTTGGTATGACTCTTTCCGATATGGATTGGACGCCGGGGAACGAATTCGATGTGCTGTCCATCAGCTTCGGGGCGGGCGAGACACCGGAAATGGCGGCACGCGCCAAAGAGCGCATGGTGGCCAAACTGGGCCGGGAAGAGGCTGCGCAGGGCTGGCATTTCCTAGTAGGCGATTCTACGAATATTGCGCTCGTCACGCAGTCGGTAGGGTACGTGTTCAAATGGGTTGCGCAGACCCGCGAGTACGCCCACCCAGCAGTACTGGTATTCGCCGGGGAAGACGGAACGGTCACCCGGTATTTACACGGACTCGATCTGCCTGCGGACGATGTTCGCAAAGCACTGGTTGAGGCTTCGGAAGGAACAGTCGGTACGGCCGTGGATCAGATACTCATGTTCTGTTATCAGTACGACCCTGACTCGAATTCCTATGTCATTCATGCAACAAACCTGATGAAACTCGGTGGAATGCTAACGTTGATGGTAATGGGCATCGGCCTCTTCATCTTCTGGAGAAGAGAGCGCGAAGGTCATACCGTTCGTATTCCCCGCCCCGCATCAGGTTGATCACTCAAGCAAGAGGAAGAATCCACAATGGGCGATAACGGATCTGTATGGCTGCCCGATCCAGGTACAGCTCTCGCAGGAGAAGTTGACTCGCTGTTCTGGTTCGTGTTCTGGACCAGCACCATCATGTTTGCCATGGTTATCCTGGCAAAAGTGTACTTCATGCTGAAGTACAAGCGAACCGACGAACGCGACGTTCCCGCACCGGTAGAGGAGAGTAAAATTCTCGAAGCTGCCTGGATTGTCGTTCCCACGATTCTCGTTTTGATCGTGTTTACGTGGGGCTTCGACGTCTTTGTCAAACTGAGCAGTGCTCCACCGGACGCCTATCAGGTCAATGTCAGGGCGCAGCAGTGGTCTTGGGAATTTGCCTACGACGAAGGAGCCACGTCCTACACGGAGCTTTATGTGCCTGTGGGTCGGCCGGTCAAACTGAACATGACCTCGGCCGATGTGCTCCACTCTTTTTACGTGCCCTCATTTCGGGTCAAGCATGATGTGATTCCGAACAGGTACACATCCGTCTGGTTTCAGGCGGAAGAGCCGGGAGAGTATGACATTCACTGTACAGAATATTGCGGTACGCAACATTCCGGCATGAATGCAAAGGTTGTGGCGGTGTCGGAGGAGGATTTTGCCATGTGGATTGCGGAGCAAAGCCAAGACCTCCCGCCGGCAGTACTGGGTCAGCAGGTATTTGCTCAGTGCCAGGCATGCCACTCGGTAGACGGCACGCCCGGTATCGGCCCCAGTCTGGCCGGTATTTACGGCAAGGAGCATTCGTTTACCGATGGCACATCGACCGTTGTCGATGACGACTACCTGTTGGAGTCCATCATCAATCCGATGGCCAAGATCCGCGAAGGATACCAACCCGTCATGCCCGCCGGATTCTCTGCGCTCTCGCAGAAGCAGCTGGACGGTCTCGTAGCCTACATCAAAACGCTCGAGTAGTCCGCACCCCGGACCATTTCAAGGAATCGACAAGCGCATACCCCAATGAGTCATTCTGCACCTGGGCTTCACTATTTGAACCATGACAAGGGTTTCAAGTCCTGGGCCCTTTCGCTGGATCACAAACGTATCGGCATCATGTACATGGTGGCGGTGTCCCTGGCCTTCTTGGCCGGCGGCATCTTGGCCATCCTCGTCCGTCTTGAGCTTCTCGGGCCGGGTGAGACCATCATGGGACCGGACGCCTACAACCAGTCATTTACGCTCCACGCCGTTCTGATGATCTTTGCGTTCATCATTCCGGCCATCCCTGCCGTGATGGGCAACTTCGTCCTCCCCATACAGGTGGGAGCAAAGGATGTGGCCTTTCCGCGACTGAACCTGGCCTCATTCTACATCTACCTGATCGGGGCTGCCATCGCCATGACGGCGCTTGTCAATGGACGTATTGATGGTGGCTGGACCTTCTACGCTCCGTACTCCACAAGCATTGGAAACGGTATCCTTTGGGTAACGTCCGGCGTCTTTGTGATGGGCTTCTCGTCCATCCTGACGGGTCTGAACTTCATTGTGACGGTCCATAAGATGCGTGCGCCGGGACTTACGTGGAATCGACTACCGCTGTTCATCTGGTCCATCTATGCGACCTCCATTGTACAGGTACTGGCCACGCCAGTCATCGGTATTACGGTGCTGCTGCTCTTCCTCGAGAAAGCACTCTCCATCGGGATCTTTGACCCGGCCCTCGGCGGGGACCCGGTCCTTTTCCAGCACTTCTTCTGGTTCTATTCGCACCCGGCCGTTTACATCATGATCCTTCCCGCCTTTGGCGTGATTTCGGATCTGATGGGGACATTCTCCCGTCACCAGGTGTCTGGCTACAAGTTCGTGGCACTCTCTTCCGTGGCCATTGCCTTCCTGGGCTTCCTGGTTTGGGGACATCACATGTTCGTATCCGGTCAGTCGGCCGTATCGTCCATCGTGTTCTCCCTGATCACGTACCTGATCGGTATTCCAACCGGTGTGAAGGTGATTAACTGGGTGCAGACAATGTACAAGGGCTCGGTGCAGCTGAAGAGCCCGATGCTTTACGCCATCATGTTCCTCTTCACCTTCTCCATCGGTGGTTTTACCGGAATCATGCTGGGCGTGCTGGCTATCGACGTGCACCTGCACGATACCTACTTCGTGGTGGCCCACTTCCATTACGTCATGATGGGGGGCAACGTGATTGCTGCTCTGGGCGGATTGCACTACTGGTGGCCGAAGATATTCGGCAAGATGTACAACGAGTTCCTGGCCAAGATTGCGGCCACTCTTGTTTTCATCGGTTTCAATGTGACCTTCTTCCCGCAGTTTATTCTGGGCGCTCAGGGTATGCCGCGTCGTTACTATGACTACCTTCCACAGTACGAGGGCCTGCATGCGCTATCGACCTACGGCTCCTGGATCCTGGCTGCAGGCCTGTTCC
>JAAZVD010000295.1 GCA_018623785.1 Bacteroidota bacterium
ACTGATTGCTTTGCCCCATTAGAGCATAACACCTGGGACGGATTCACGTCTATGTCATTGTCCCGCTTCAGCTTGTGCGCTATGGCCTCCCTGAGCTCCGGTATACCTTGATTGGCCGTGTAATGGGTAAAGCCATCCCGGATGGCTTTGATGCCTGCCTCAGCTACGGCGGCCGGTGTATCAAAATCAGGCTCTCCAGCGCTGAGCCCGATGACTGGATGACCTTGACGGATACGTGTTTTTGCCGCAGCTGTCATGGCCAGCGTTGCCGATGGTTGCATGGCCGCAATACGGGCGTTCAGAAACTTGGAAGAGTTCACGATGGACGGTCCAGGGAATAAAAGGAGGAGTAAGTGACGCCGATTCAGCGGGCAGCCATGGCCTGCCGTACCGGTTCGGGCACAAAGGAGGATATGTCCCCTCCATGCCGGTGGATTTCCCGTACAAGAGATGCACTGGTCAGCGCATGCGCCTCACCTGTCATCAAAAATACGGTCTCCACCTCCGGTGCCAATCGGCGGTTGGCAAAAGCCATGCGAAACTCATAGTCGAAATCAGACACCTGTCTGAGGCCTCGAACGAGTGCCGTGGCGTTTCGTTGCGAGGCATGATGAACCAACAGGCCCTCAAAAACATGCACGGATACATTCGAAAGATGTCCGGTGCAGGCTTCGATCAGCGCTTTGCGCTCTTCGGTTGAAAAGAAACCCGTTTTACTGGAATTCTGCGCAATGGTCACCTCCACATGGTCAAAAAGCCGGCAGGCTCGTTCAAGGATATCCAGGTGACCGAACGTAAAAGGATCAAAGGATCCCGGATACAGCGCCAATTCATTGTGGGTCAGTCCCTTCGTTGTCATATCTGTTCAGGTTGGTTGAAATCCGACAATCAGGGATTCCCGCTGCTGGTATCCAGGCTTCGGTATATGGCTACCCCTGTCTTGCCGTAAACCCGCTGCTCTTCAAGAGCCGGGTGCTCGGGCAGCCGCAGGCTACGATCATGCTCCAGCAAAAACAGCCCCCCAGTTGATAGCAACGGCAGAACAACATCAGCAAGCGTGGCCACACCTTCCGCATGGTAGGGCGGATCAGCCAGAACCAGGTCATAACTTGAGCCGACCTGACGGGCTGCCCATGCCCGCGCATCCATCTTGACGAAGCGGCATGGCGCGTGTTCATCCAGAACCATCGCGTTCTTACGAGCCAGATCAAGAGCCTTGGCATCCCTATCCACAAAATCAATTCGGGTGGCACCGCGACTGTAGGCTTCAAGCCCCAAGGAACCGCTGCCGCAATACAGATCCACAACCACGGCCTCACGGATATCCATGCGCGATGTAATCACATTGAACATGGCTTCCCTCGTTCGATCCGTCGTAGGTCGAATGGCATCGCCTCTCGGCGAGGATAGCTGTCGCCTCTTGAAACGGCCTGCTATGATACGCATGGTGCTCCGCTACTGAATCGCTGCCCCAACAACTGGCAAGAAGGACTCAATGGGATAATCATCCCCAAAATGATCCCCTTCCAATCCAACCACCACACCCGGATTGATACGCTCTACGCGCGGGCCGAATGCCTCTTCAAGGGCGGCCGCCACGGCTTCCGGCAACTGGGAACCATACAGGAAAACCGTTTCGATATCAGTCCATGTCAGCCCCAACCGGTGCCCTAACAACACAGCGTGATAGGCAAGGTCGGCACCGGATTCGGTCGACAAGAATTCCTGCGCCAACGGCTCCGTACCCTGAGCAAAAATCACGTCATACCCCTCCTCAACAGCACCTATCAGGAGATAGGTACGAGAAGATAGATGCAGGTGATAGGCAACCTGAAGAAAGGCTGTCACGGCCGCTGGCATGGCAGGCACGGGGTCAAGGTTGGCCTCGGGAAAAACAGGCTGAAGTTGCTTTAGAGACTGGGAGATCGATGCATCAAGATGAGAGACCGCGAAGCGATGCACGTCTGTATTCTGCACCCGTTGCAGGTGAAGCGGAAAAATATCTCCACCCTCCTGATTTGCGGTAAAAAGGCGCGCATCGTAGCCGACAAGGTCGGTACGCATGTTGATATCGGCGTCTTCCGGGACCGTGGTCGTAAAGCGCGTCTGCCGGCGCGATGGAATGACAAAGCGAAAACGGGACGCCGTAGTATCCTTGAAGATGTCTGCCATGGCTTCCCGAATGGCATCCAAGAATTGCGGCGTTAACCGATCAAACAGAACCCCTGCAGCATCGAATCCGAACTCACAGCTACCCAGACGGACGAGCTTGAAATGCCCCTCTCTCCGCTCAACCTCCGCATACCGCATGAGGTCTCGGCTGAACTCAACACCGGCGGTGGAGATGCCTGCCATGGAAAAACGACCTTGTTGGATACCGATTTCCGCTAGGACACCGGTGAGAACTGCCTTACTCCCAGCTGGCAGCGTTGAGCTGGGTTACGTCACCCGTTACGGTCCCGATGTAATCGTCTGAGTCCGGATCGTCCAGCCGATAGGTCGGGGTGCGGAGTGTATCATTGACGGCCAATTCGAACATGGAGCCCGTACGCGGAGAGAACGGCAGGGAGTCCGGAGAGAACCCTGCCCCGAAAATACTGTCGGCTGAAGCCACCATGGTCGAGTCGGTTTTGAGCCACATGACCAGCGAATCGAGGGTCGAGATGAAGCGCCCTTCCCGGCGATTATGCTCGATCATGGCGTCACGGACCTGCTGCATCCGAGCCCGGGTATCCTCAGTGATCTGCCGCTGCCGTTCCACGGCCTCGTACGGCTCCGTAA
>JAAZVD010000296.1 GCA_018623785.1 Bacteroidota bacterium
ATCAGGTAAATCTACGGGCTTTACGTCCTCCGGTGGCGCTACGGGGGGAGCCTCAACCTCCTCCGTCTGCTCTTCCTCCGGCTCTGGTTCCGGCTCATCCTGAACAGGCGCCTGCTGCACGGGCCGGCCTTCGGAGAGAGGCCCGAATTCCACCTCCAGAAAGCCCATGGGCTGCTCTTCCCTAGCGGACACCGTCAACAACGACAGTGCTACCAGCACGAGAACATGCAGGCCAATGCTGATGACCAATCCGGCTCTGTCTTCCTTGCGCAGATTCATGCGATGCCGTGGTGGGGAGTAGATGTTGCAACCCGCATGAACGCTTCAGGGTCCGTCCGCCGAAGGGACTCTTTCGGATTGCCATGAGGACTGGATGACGTAACGGGGGCGCCCCTTGACCTCATCGTACACGCGTGCCAAGTAGGACCCCATCACCCCCAGAAAGAAGAGCTGCACCCCTCCAAAGAAGAAAGCTGCGAAAATCAATGAGGCCCAACCGGTTATGGCCGTTTGAAATACGTACTTGGTGAACAGGACCCACACCAGGCCAAGAACCGATCCCGCCGATATGAACAGCCCCAACCGCATGGCAAATCGAAGCGGTTTCCCCGAAAAAGAGGCAAGGCCGTCGAGGGCCAAGTCGAACCGTCGGCGCCAAGGATACTTCGTAGTGCCGGCAGCCCGTCCAGGTCGGACATAGTCGACGGCCGTTTGCCGAAAGCCCAACCAAGAAATCAGTCCACGTACATAGGGCTGCTGCTCGCCCATCTCCTTGTAAGCCTCCAGTACTGGGCGCGATATGAGTCGGAAGTCTCCCGTATCCAGCGGGGCATCGACTCCCGTGAAGGAACGGAAGAAACGGTAATAGATCCGGGCCGTCACCCGTTCAAACCAACCCACTTTTTCGCGCACCAGCCTGCGACCATAGACAACGTCATACCCCTTTTTCCAGACATCGATCATGCGACCTGCAACCTCGAGAGGATCCTGAAGATCTGCATCCATGACAATGGCGGCGTCCGCCGTGCACAGGTTCAGCCCGGCAGTCACGGCAATCTGGTGCCCAAAATTCCGGGAAAACGAAACCAGACGAACATCCTTCAGAGCGCACTTGTCGGATTGGATGCAGGAGACGGACCCATCGCGCGACCCATCGTCCACGAACAGAACCGACACGCGTTCATCCCGGGATGCCTGGAATCGGACCAGCGCATCCAGGAGTATGGGAAGCACCTCCTCCTCGTTGTAAACGGGAATTACGAGACAGACGTGGCGTTGATTAGGCAGGATTTTCGGCACGCTCGGGATCACTCTGAAAAACGGTACTGAGCGGAAATACGGTGCGAATATCCCAAATCCGACACCAGTCCTGCAAAATCTCCAAAACCATAGTCCACAGCAGCTCTTCCCCATCGGAAGCCTGTACCCAACGAGGGCGTCAGGTCAAGACCTTCCCCGTCAACGTGCTGAATCCGGTTGAAACCTGCCCGAAAGGCCAGACGCTGGGCGATGATGTATTCGGCACCGAGCCTGGGGTGCAGCGCCATCGAGCCCAGGGATATACTGTTGGCTGAGGGGCCGTCAAACGACAGATCCGTGTCCAGGGCCAGGCGCAGCCGTCCGGGTCCGACGTCCGTAAGCCGAGAGGCGCCGAGACGCACCACGGGCAACACCATTTCGGTACCACCCTCAGGCAGTTCATCCCCGAACACATCCCGAATATTGGCCAACCGACCGGTGTCCACGGACCAAGACTGAAGCATGGTGGTGATGTCCTGCACGGTGGCTCCAAGATGCCACGAAGGTGTTCTGTAGCGGATCCCTACATCCATCGAGTATCCCCACGCCGTGGCAAACTCACCAATATTGCGACGAATGACCTTGGACGTCACCCCGAAGGAAAGCGATTCCGACACCCGCTTGCCGTACGCTATGAACAGGGCATAATCGGCCGCTGAAAATGTGGTTATGGCACTTTCCGGGTCTGGTACTGGCTGATCCCGCTCGGCATCCCAGGCATCAAGCGTGTTCTTGATGTCGTTGACCCCGCTGCGAATGAGGGTAACCCCGAGTACACTGCGCTCAGAGAACGGCAGCGCGAATCCGGCATAGTCAAAGGATACGATTCCTGAAAACCGCTCGGCATGCATATAGGCCACTTCTCGGGTCTGGACATCCGGCAAACCGGCCGGATTCCAGAAACCCGCGTACACGTCGTCGGCAACAGAGATGAAGGCTCCCCCCATGCCGAGGGCGCGGGCGCCGACGCCGCCTGCCAGAAAATCGGCACCGTATTTGGCCACACGTTGACCCAGGGCGGCGTCGGCGCCCGAGAGGGCGACCAACGATACCAATAGGAAGCTGTAGAGCCGAGTCATGAAAGCGGTCTTAAAGAAAAACAACGTACCGGCAAAGGTATGCCACATGGTCCGCCAGGTTTCGGAGCGTACCTGCTTTGGCACCGCAGAGAAAGACGCCGCATGTCAGGGCGCGCGACGCAACCGGGCGGCATAGGCACCGTCCATGCCGCTCTGGAATGGTAGACTGATGTAGTCTCCTTCCTCCGTAATCCAGTCCGAGGGAAATGATGGTGGCGGGGTGTCCCGCGAAAACGAGGGATGCCTTTCAAGAAAAGCCGATACTTGGCCTTCATTTTCTGAGGGCTCGATCGTACACGTGCTATAGACAAGCAAACCGCCCGGCCGAACGCAGGAGGCTGCCGCCTCCAGTAATTCGGCTTGGAGTTGGGCAAGTTCTTCGAGGGCCTCCAAC
>JAAZVD010000041.1 GCA_018623785.1 Bacteroidota bacterium
AGATGGAGACGACGATGACGTCATCGATCTGGAGCTGGACAAGGCTTTCGACGGTCCAACCGATGGAGAAATCACCTATACGATTACCATCGAAAACAACGATGCTAACGCAACGGTCGATGCTACGGGCGTAACCGTTGAAGATGTGCTTCCTGCAGGAGCTGCGTTCTCCTCTTCGAGTCCCTCACAGGGTACCTATGACGACGAAAATGGCCTCTGGGAGGTTGGCACGCTTGCGCCTGGCGCCTCCGCCTCCCTGGAAATCGTGGCAACGGTGACCGATGCCAACGACCTTGACAACTGTGCGGAAGTCGCCTCAGCCAATGAGGAAGACGCCGATTCCACCCCGGGTAACGACAGCGCGGACGAAGATGACGATGCGTGTGTAGACGTCCAGGATGATGATGGCGACGGTGACGACGTTGTTGATCTCGAACTGACGAAGGAAGTCAACACCAGCAGCCCTGCGCTCGACGATGTCGTTGAGTTCACGATCACGGTTACAAATCAGGGACCCGACAATGCCACAGGACTGATCGTACGGGACATCATCCCGGTTGGCCTGGTCTACCAGGACTACACGTCTTCTCGTGGTACCTACGAAGCAGGTGTGCTCGGATACTGGACGATCGGAGATTTGGCCGTGGGTCAGACCGAGACGCTGCAGATCCGCACGCAAGTCGTTATTACCAACATGATCGAGAACATTGCTCAGGTGTCCCATGTGGACCAGGAGGATGTGGACTCGACCCCCGGTAACGGCGTGCCTTCCGAAGATGACCAGGACAACGCCATTCTGGAAACGCGCGGACCGGGTTCAGTCGGCGATATCATCGCCGTGGAGTGCGCAGATCTGGGTACGGTGAATGCGCTGGTTTACAGCGTCGACGACGATCAGATCTACTCGGGAACGGAAGTCGGTACCATCCACATTTCCAACGACGATGGTCAGAGCTGGCCTGCCTTCTTCAACACTGATGATGAGGCGCCCGTAACGGATATCGTACTCGGTGCGGACAGCCGCGTCTACGCAGGTTCGTTTGGATCAGGCGTGTACAAATCCGACGACGCGGGCGATAGCTGGGTTGCTATCGGACCTGCTGCTGGCTCAGTAAACGACCTCGACGTTGACGACGATACCGGTACGCTTTACGCTGCTTCAGCAGATGCTGTCATGAGCTGGGACGGAACGAGCTGGACCACCGTCGGAGCAGGTACGAATCCATTCGATGGCGACCAGGTGCTTGCTGTGGCCTACCAAGAGTCCAATGATGTCTTGTTCGCCACTTCGGCGGCCAGCGGTACGTGGCTCTTCCATGACGGATCCTGGTCAGACGCAAGCAACGGTCTGCCCACCGGAAAAGTCAATGTGCTTTACCGGACCCCGGGCGGTCTCATGCTGGCCGGCCACAACAATAGTGGTGTCTTCATGTGGGGTGGTGCCCACGTGCTTGGCGGCGATGAGTGGGTGCAGTACGGTACTGGCCTGGACAGCGAGCCCATCGAATCGATTGGCTCGGGTCCCAACGGCGAAGTGCTGGCTGGATCCCGTGAAACGGGTGCATACTACCTGAATGCAGCCACCAGTGAGTGGGTTGCCATCGGTAATCTGCCCATCTTTACGGTCAGTGCCATCACCGGAGGCCCAACGGGTGAGGTATACGCTGGTGCACCTGGAGAAGGCATCTATGCGATATACGACGAAAATCTGGACGGTATTCCAGAGGCGGGTCACCAGGTGGCCAATTTCCTGACGAATGCGGTTATCCAGGATCTGGTGGTTGCACCCAATGGCGACATGTGGGCCGCCTCCTACGGATACGGAGTATTGTACTCGAGCGATGGTGGAAATTGCTGGACGCGCATGAATCGCGGTCTGGACAATCTCTGGACCTTTGCTATCGAGCGCACCTCGGGCGGCACCCTCTTTATCGGGATCTGGGCCGACGGACTCGGCGGAGTATGGCGCTCGGTGGATGAAGGACGTAACTGGGAGTACCTGGCCTACGGTACGCGCCAGATCATTTCCCTCGCTGTCGATCCATCCGACGATGATGTTATCTACGCAGGTGCGAACATCTCCGGAGAAGGAGCCCTGTTCCGCTCTACCGATGGTGGTGATACGTGGGGTGTGGTTGGCACGTTCATGTACCCGGTGTGGTCAGTGACGGTCGATCCTTCAGACTCGGATCACGTCATTGTCGGTACGCTCGGTTCCGGCGTATACGAATCGCTGGATCAGGGGGATACCTTCGATCAGGTTGGATCCGAGGTCAATGGTCTTGCCAACCCGTATGTATTTGATCTGGTCTACGGACCCGCGGGTGCTCCGTACAACGGAGGCATATTTGCTGCCACCAATGCGGGCGCCTACACCTACGATGCCGTGGCGGACACATGGAGTCTGTTCGGTGATGGTGGAGAGGACTTCCAGTTCCGCACGATCGCATTTGCAGACGCCGTCATGTACGGTGGTACCTGGAATGCAGGCATCGTGCAGTACGATGTGGACGATGATGAGTGGGTAGACTACGGTCTTGCTGACATGCCGGTCGTTGCGTTTGCAGTTCACCAGCAGTCGGAAACACTCGTTATCGGAACGAGCGGCTCCGGGTTCTTCCTTGCACAGAACATGCTGATGTCCACGAGCGTGGAGGGCGGCACCATCGGAGCTGTTGTTCCGACATCGTTCGCCTTGGACCAGAACTATCCCAACCCGTTCAACCCGCAGACGACCATTCCTTTCGACCTGAGCGAAACCACGCACGTAACCATGGCGGTCTATGACTTGCTGGGACGTGAAGTTGGTCGCTTGGTGGATGGCATGCTGCAGGCAGGTCAGCACCAGATCACGTGGGATGCCAGTGACAACCCAAGCGGTACCTACCTCGTCCGCCTGGAAGCCGCTGGCCAGACCATGATGCGAACCATGATTCTGCTCAAGTAACGGGGACGTTACCCAAGCCTTCAGAGGACGGAGAGCTGACCGGTTTCCATTGAAATCGTCTGCGTACCTGGAGGACTCACGACCTCGTTGAGTTGGATGCCCGGGGAAGCATCACTCCCTTCTTCAGATGGCAAAGATCGCGCGGGGCGCGGGTTGGGCTCTGCCCAAACCGCGCCCCGCGTGCTTTTCATGACCACCCGATCTCCGTCCCGCCCCAGGATATAATCCCTCGTCAACGGAATCTTGCCTAAGGGCGTGTCGAGCACATACTTGGGGATGGCAAATCCTGTAAGGTGACCCTGCAGTTCGTGCATGATGTGCAGGCCTGTCTCAATGGATGTGCGCAGGTGAGCCGTTCCACCGATGAGCTGCGCCTGATAGAGGTAGTAGGGGCGAATGCGATGGCGAACAAGTCCCTCGCACAAGGCCCGCATCGTGGCTGCATCGTCGTTGATGCCGCGCAGCAAGACCGTCTGATTCCCAACAGGAACGCCAGCCTTGAGCAACCGATCAATGGCCACTCCAGCATCCGGCGTCAACTCCTTGGGGTGATTGAAATGGGTGTTCACCCAAACCGGATGATGCTTTTCCAGCACAGCGCACAATTCGGGCGTAATGCGTTGTGGCAATTTGACCGGCATGCGGGATCCGATGCGGATGATATCCACATGCTCGATAGCCCGGAGTTCGGTCAATATCCAGTCGATATTGGCATCGCCCAAGGTCAGCGGGTCGCCGCCGGTCAGAAGAACGTCCCTGATTTCGGGGTGGGCGGCAATGTAGGTGATGGCCTCGCGCAGTTCGTCCTTGCGCATCATGAAATCGGCCTCGCCCACCATGCGCTTGCGCAGGCAGTACCTGCAGTAAATGGCACACTGGCTCGTCACGCAGAACGCGACACGATCCCGGTAATTGTGGATCAGGTTTTTGACCGGCGAATGGGCTACTTCCTCCAGTGGATCCTCCACTCCTACGAAGTCCAGTTCCAATTCGCTGGCCAGAGGGACGACCTGCCGGCGCACGGCGCACGACGGATCATCAGGATCCATGAGGGACGCATAATATGGCGTGATGGACCACTGAAAGACGCCTTTGGTGCCCTCAATGCCCTCTTTCTCCTCCGTCGTCGGATTCAGCCATGCATGCAGGGCATCGGCACTACGGATGCGGTTGCGCATGTGCCAACGCCAGTCGGCCCACTCATCGGGAGTTGGTTGCAGAGGAGTGTGTTGAGGGATCACGGAGATGGCTGATTGGTCTCGGAGATGGGGCACATCAGGGTGTTACCCGGCGCAAGGCCTCCTCGAGAACGGAGGCCAGAAAGTCAGGGTACGTTCTTCCCATCAACTCCGCCATGATGGCAAAGGTGCCGTCGGGCGCGAACGTGGGCAGCGGATTGATCTCCAAAAACCAGGGGGTACCGTTGGCATCCACCCGAAAATCAAGACGAGCAAAGTCCCTGCACTCCAGTTTATTGAAGACGGCCAACGCATCCCGTTGAAGCCGATCTTCCAGTTCGGGTGTCAAATCCCCTGGAAGTACCCATTCATGATCCACTTCCTGCAGGCCCTTACGTTCCAGCACGTGCAGTCCGATGCCGGTTTCCGCCTCAACAGCGCGCTGTATGACCGGTAGCGTGCGAACGGGGTTGTGCCCGACGACGGCTACCGTGAATTCGCTGCCCTCCACGAATCGTTCCACCAGCGCATCCTGGGCGTAGGTACGGATGATGTGCTGTACTTGCGCCCGCAACGCCATGGGCGACTCGACCCTGCTTTGCCCGGTGAGTCCCTTCGCAGATCCCTCATAGCGGGGCTTGACGAACCACGGCCATGTACCGAGTGTGGGACAGGCCTCTGACTCGGCTACGACGTGGTATTCGGGCGTGGCTACACCTGCGGCGCGAGCCAGGTCCTTGGTCCACGCTTTGTCCAGACTGAGCGACATGGTCAGGGCGTCCGATCCCAGATACGGCACGCCCATGAGTTCGAAAAGCGTCGGCGCTTCTCCCTCCCGATTGCGGCTACGGGCCCCTTCGGCTATCGATAGGCCGACATCAAAGCCCGGTTCGTCCATCCGCGGGAGAAGATTCCGGGCGGGACCGATCCGGATAGGCTCATGCCCCAACGATCGGAAGGCTTCCTCGAGCGCCACCACGGTTTCTTCGGGCTCATTCTCAGCATCCGCGTCGAACGCTTCCCCCTCAACCCAGGGGTAGTCGTCGAAAAGATCGTATACGAGGCCGATGCGCATGGGAGTCGTGATTTGGGTGGTCCGAACCTACAACCATTTGTGCAGGACGCGCTATACTACCGTTCCACAATTCATCCCTTCCTGTCATGCATCGTCTTCTTCCTCTGCTTCTCGTACTGCTGCTGCCGGCCTGCCAGCCTGCCAACGAGGCCGCTACCGCCGTCTTCCCTCAGGGCACCATCGTGGACATGTCCCATGCCTTCAACGATGAAACCATCTATTGGCCCACAGCGCCAGGCTTCGACAAGAACACGGATTTTGAAGGCGTGACCGATGCCGGATTCTGGTACACAGCCTACACCGTAACCACGGCCGAACACGGAGGGACACACCTCGATGCACCCATCCATTTCAGCGAAGGCAAGCACGCGGCCGATGAAATCCCACTCGAGCGCCTGATGGGATCGGCCGTTGTGGTGGATGTGACCGAACAGGCCGCCGCCAACCGGGATCACCTGATTTCAATCGACGACATCATGGCGCACGAGCACAAACATGGCGCCATTCCGCAGGGCTCAATCCTGCTCTTCCGGACCGGATTCGGTAAATACTGGCCGGATCGGGAAGCCTACATGGGTACGGCCGAACGGGGCCAGGACGCCGTAGCGCTCCTGCATTTTCCCGGAATTGATCCCGAAGCCGCGCAGTGGCTCGTGGACAACCGATCCATCAAGGCCGTTGGCATCGATACGCCCAGTATTGACTACGGGCAGACTGTGCTTTTTGAGAGTCATCAAATTCTCTTTGGTCAGAACATTCCGGCCTTCGAGAACGTGGCCAACTTGGACCAACTTCCGGCCACCGGCGCGCATGTCATTGCGCTGCCCATGAAAATCGAAGGCGGCTCCGGCGGCCCATTACGCATGGTGGGTGTCGTGCCCTAGCATCCGGCCTTTCCAGAAATAATAAATCGTCGGTAAAACCAACAGGCTGAGAATCGTCGTAGAGATCATTCCGCCCACCATCGGCGCCGCAATCCGCTGCATGATTTCAGAGCCCGTCCCGGTGCCCCAGAGGATGGGTAGCAGGCCGATGATGATGGAAAGCACCGTCATCATGATGGGCCGAATACGCAGCGCGGTGCCCTGGTAGATGGCCTGCCGAAGATCTGCCAGATTCCTCATCTCCCCAGCTTGCTCCCGCTCGCGGTATGCCTGGTCCAGGTAGGTGAGCATGATGATGCCGATCTCAGCCGCCACGCCCGCCAGGGCGATGAAGCCGACCCCGACGGCCACACTCAGGTTGAATCCGTATACCCAGACCAGCCAGATACCCCCGACCAAGGCGAACGGAAGACTGAGCATGACCAGCATGCTTTCCTGCACGGAACGGAAGTTCATGTACAGAAGCAGGAAGATGACGAGCAGCGTCAGGGGAACGACAATCATCAGTCGCTGCTGGGCGCGTTCCATGTACTCGTACTGCCCGCTCCAGATCAGAGAGTACCCGTCCGGGAGTTCGATCTCAGCCTCGACCTTTTCTCGTGCGGCCTCCACATACGATCCGACATCGATGTCGCGGATGTCGACATAGATCCATGCCGTTCGTCGGGCATTCTCGCTCTTGATGACCGGTGGACCCTGTGTCAGCTCCATCTCCGCCACATAGCTGAGGGGAATCTGATTGCCGCGTGGCGTCGGGATGAGTACCCGGCCGAGGGTGGTCAGGTCGTCGCGCATTTCACGCGAGTAGCGCACGTTGACCGGATAGCGCTCCAGTCCCTCGACGGTCTGCGTGACATTCATCCCGCCGATGGCCGACATGATGACATCCTGCACATCGCCCACCGTCAGACCATAGCGAGCCGCCTCCAGCCGGTCGATTTTCCAGTCGAGGAAATTCCCGCCCACGGTCTTGTCGGGATAGGCGCTGGCCGTGCCCGGTACGTCCTGCAGCACGGCTGCCACGTCCGAGCTGACATCAGCCAGGACCTGCAGGTCCGGCCCCATCACCTTGACCCCGATGGGCGTCTTGATGCCAGTGGACAGCATGTCGATACGCGTCTTGATAGGCATCGTCCAGGCATTGGTCAGACCCGGAAACTGGATGGCATCATCCATCTCTTCGATCAGTTTGTCCATCGTCATGCCCGGCCGCCACTCTTCCTCTGGTTTGAGGGTGATGGTGGTTTCCATCATCGAGAGCGGCGCTGGATCGGTGGCCGTTTCGGCCCTGCCAACTTTTCCAAGGACGTGCGCCACTTCCGGAAAGGTCATCAGGATTCGGTCGGTCTGCTGCACCAGCTCCCGGGCCTTCGTGATACTCAGGCCGGGGTCGGTCGTCGGCATGTACAGGATATCGCCTTCGTTGAGGGGCGGCATGAACTCGGACCCTAGGCGTGAGAGCGGCCATGCCGTTGCCAGAAGGAGCAGCAAGGCGGCTCCAATGGTTACGAATTTGAACCGTAGCACCCCATGGATGAAGGGGTGATAGATCTTCTGCAGCAGTTTGTTGATCGGGTTGCGATGCTCGGGCAGGATGCGGCCCCGAACGAAATAGCCCATGAGGACGGGTACCACGGTGACCGCCAGAAACGCCGAGGCCGCCATGGCATAGGTCTTCGTGAAGGCCAGCGGCTTGAACAGTCGGCCCTCCTGCGCCTGCAGCGTGAATACGGGCAGGAACGAAAGGGTCACGATCAGAAGCGAGACGAACAGCGCCGGACCAACCTCTTTGGAGGCGTCCAACACGATCTGCCAGTGATCTTTCTTCCCTCGGTCTCGCTCGAGGTGCTTGTGCATGTTCTCGATCATGACGATGGCGGCGTCCACCATAGCCCCGATGGCAATGGCAATGCCCGAAAGCGACATGATGTTGGCATTCAGACCCTGCGCCTTCATGATCAGGAAGGCAATCAGGATGCCCATGGGCAGCGTGAAAATGGCCACGAACGCGCTGCGGAAGTGCAGCAGGAAGATGATCGTGATGAGCGCCACGATCAGGCTTTCCTCGATGAGCTTGTCCCTCAGGTTGTCAATGGCACGCTCGATAAGGCCCGATCGATCGTATGCCGTCTTGATGGTCACACCCTCTGGTAGACCGGATTCCAACTCGGCCAGCTTCTGCTTGACGCCTTCGATCGTGGCTAGGGCATTCTCGCCGTAGCGCATTACGACAATGCCGCCAACGGTCTCGCCCTCTCCATTCCATTCGACCAGGCCTCGCCGGAGCTCAGGCCCCAGATGGACGTGTCCGAGATTGCGGATCAGGACGGGCGTCCCGTTGTCATCCACACCCACCGGAATGTTCTCGATATCCTCGATGGACTGGATGTATCCCAGCCCCCGAACCATGAACTCGGTCTCGCCCATCTCCACCAGGCGACCTCCTACGTCCGCGTTGGAACGCTGCAGGGCCTGCCTGACTTTCGAGAGCGGAATGTTGTAGGCCAGGAGTCGGTTGGGATCCACCTCGACCTGATACTGCTTCACGTACCCGCCGATGGAGGCCACTTCGGCCACGCCGGGCACACTCATGAGCTCGTAGCGCAGGAACCAGTCCTGGATGGAGCGTAGCTCCTGCAGGTCCACTTGGTCGCCGCCGTCGAGAACGTACTCATAGACCCAGCCAACGCCCGTGGCATCAGGCCCCAGCGTGGGTGTGATGCCTTGCGGCAAGCGCCCCGCGACATAATTCAGGTATTCAAGCACGCGGCTGCGCGCCCAGTACATGTCGGTGCCGTCCTCGAAAATGATGTAGACGAAGGACAATCCGAAAAAGGAATACCCGCGCACGGACTTGGCGTACGGCACCGACAACATAGCCGATGTTAGGGGATACGTTACCTGATCTTCCACCACCTGGGGTGCCTGGCCCGGGAATTCGGTCAGGATGATGACCTGTACGTCGGAAAGATCAGGGATGGCGTCGACGGCCGTGCCCCGCAAGGCATACAGACCGGCAGCTGCCGTCAGGGCGGTCAGGATCAGGACGAGTACCCGATTCCGGACCGAGAATTCGATGATGCGTTCAAGCATGGGTCGCTCCAGGAT
>JAAZVD010000297.1 GCA_018623785.1 Bacteroidota bacterium
GCCCAGGGCATCGAACGGGCCCACTTTGTAGGAGTCTCACTGGGGACAATCCTGATCCGCCAAATTGTTGACATGGCATCCGAACGCGTAATATCCGTTATCTACGCTGGCGCTGTAGCGGGATTCACTTGGTCCGCCCGTGCCCTGATCAGTACCGGCCAAGCGCTGCGGGTGGTCATCCCGTTCCGTACGCTGTATGCGACCTTTGCTTGGATCATCATGCCGGGTCCGAAAGCAGCCGAGTCTCGTCGCATTTTCCGTCGGGAGGCCCGGCAGGTCACGCCAGAGGAATTCCATCGCTGGTGGCAACTGATTCCCGAGGTTCGACACCGGTTGAAACAGTGGTCTTCAGGTGCGCATTCGTGCCGGTCACTATACCTCATGGGGAGTCGTGACTTCATGTTCTTGCCGCCGGCTCGCCGGCTTGCAGACGCATCCCGTAATGCCTTCCTGCAGGTCATCGAAGGCGTCGGACATGTATGCAATATCGAACGGCCAACCGTCTTTAATGAGATAGCTATCGCATTCCTGTGCGGGAAAGAATCTGCCTGAAAGGGGAGCGAGGCCTTATCTTGCCTTGCCTTAGCAATGCGCCACTTTAAGGCAATGCATGGCTGAAGATTCCTAGCGGTCCCGGGTAACCGTGTAGCGAACCAGATCGGCCAAAGCGTTCCGGGCGTCTGATTCGGGAAGGGTCAGGAGGAGGCTCATGGCCTTGTCGGCGTGCTGCAGCATGGTCTCTTTGGCGTATTCAATCCCCTCATGGGTCTGAACGAAGGCGCGCACTTTTTCCATGTCAGAGCGCGATTTCTTCTTCCGCCGGACCACATTCATGATGCTCTTTTTCTCGGCTTTGTCTGCACGACCCAGGGCATGGATCAGCGGAAGAGTCATCTTTTTTTCCTGGAGATCGATACCCAGCGGTTTTCCGACATCTTTCGATCCAAAGTCGAAAAGATCATCCCTGATCTGGAAGGCCATTCCAAGCTCCTCCCCGAAAGCGTGCATTGCCGACTGCATTTCATCATCAGCGCCGGCACTGTGAGCGCCGCATGACGTGCACGCGGAAATCAGCGACGCTGTTTTATCGGAAATGATGGCGAAGTACGTTTCTTCGTCGATATCCAGCTTTCTGGCCTTTTCGATCTGAAGGAGCTCGCCTTCGCTCATGCGCCGAACGGCATCCGACACAATGTGAAGCAGCTCGTATTCCTTGTGGTCCAGGGCCAGCAGCAGACCGCGACTGAGCAGGAAATCGCCCAGCAAGACCGCCACCTTATTTTTCCACAACGCGTTTATCGAAAATTTGCCTCGTCGCTGGTCTGCTTCGTCAACCACGTCATCGTGTACCAGCGTTGCTGTATGCAGAAGCTCGACCAGGGCAGCGGCGCGGTGCGTGGATTCAGTAATGCCGCCACACGCGCGCGCCGTCAAGAGCACCAATATCGGGCGCAGCTGCTTCCCCTTCTGCCTGAGCAGATACTGGACCACCTTGTCCAACAGGAACACCCTGTTTTTCATTGCGGAGCGGAAATAGCTCCGGAACGCTTCCAGCTCTACCTCAACGGGACGGCGGATGTCATCCAGGGTCATCAGGCTGGTTTTTTGGGACACGGTAGGGAGTCTGTAATCGATTGTTGTCATAGCGCCAGTCGGTCAGCGCTTCGGAAAGGGGATATTCCGTTGGGAAGGCGAGCGCAGTGTTACGCGACCGAAGGTCAGCGGTTGTGCGTCTTATCTGAATTGATAGTCTGTTCGACGCAAGAGGACCAGGAAAAACGGGACCCCACAGAGGGCCGTCACAATACCGACGGGGAGCTGCTGCCCTGGGAGTACCATCTGCGATAGGGTGTCGGCCAGAATCATGAAAGCGCCACCCATGAGAAAGGATCCTGGCAGCACCCAGTGGTGACGAATTCCGACCAGACTTCGTACAGAATGGGGTATGATGAGACCCACAAAACCGATGGCGCCAGCGATGGATACCAAGACACCGGTCATCAACGCTGAGAGCACGATGAGAACCTTTTTCAACAGCTCAACGCGGATGCCCAGTGTGAGGGCCGATTCTTCGCCAGAAAGCAGAGCATCCAACGGCCGCGACAGGCCGACCAACACGAATCCTCCTATCACGGTGACACCAGCAGCAAGGGGAAGGTCCGACCACGTGATGTCATGGAACGAGCCCATGAGCCAGAAGAGTACAGCCCGCGTCTTATTGGCATCCTCGGAAGCAAACGTCACAAAGGCTGATATGGCGGCCATGAACGCAGCGAGGGCTACACCGGCCAGCAGAAGTCTCGAAACAGAGAGGCGGCCGCCGCCGCGGGCAATCAGATATACGATCGTAATGGATACCAGGGCTCCAAGGAATGCGGCAAGGGAAATGTCTATTCGCCCTGCTATGAAGGTGGGCATCAGCCCCATGTAGAAGAGGGAGGCGCCGGCAGAGGCTCCTCCGGAGATACCCAGGACATAGGGCTCGGCAAGCGGGTTGCGCACCAGAGCTTGCATGGCCACACCGATCATGGAAAGGCCAGAGCCCACCAGGAATGCTGCCAGTGTCCGTGGCAATCGAATTTGCAAAACGATATCTGCCAAACGGCTGCCATCAGATGACGGCCTACCGACGACGGCACTCCATAAGGTCTGCAGGGTGAAATCCAAGGGTAGGCTGATTGAGCCAAAGGCCATGCCGATTACGAGGACCGGGACGATTCCGACCATCAGCAATGCCATGACGCGATGTGAGCGTTCCCACTTCATTCGGA
>JAAZVD010000298.1 GCA_018623785.1 Bacteroidota bacterium
AGTGGTTCGAACGGCTGTGCGAGGCTGTTCCAGAGCTTCGCCCGGGATCTACTGCCAGCCCCGACTCTATTGATTCGAGTAGGTGAAGGAGCGTCCAAGACGCACTGCCTCGTCCTTGTCCACGACGGCAATGGGCGCAATGGTCTCTGTTTCGTGCTCGGCCATGAAGCGCTCGCCACCTCCACCTGAAATGTTCAATAGTATCCTGTCATCTCGGTGCACTTCGCCACGATAAATGGCCTGCTTGAGCGATGCCAGGGCTACGGCGCCGGCAGAGAAGGGATCGATGCCCTCTGTCCTTTTGAACAGCTCGAAGGCATCCTCAGCATCTTTGTAGTCAACGGCGTACGTGGCGCCATTAGACTCCACCAGCATGTCGAACAGCCCACCCCGAACCGAATACGCGGGCGAGCGATTCAAGAGTACATCCGAGAATACGTGTGGATGGATGGCTTCGGCCGCCGGTCTCAGCTCGAAGGTGCGCTTCTGCCATGCATCATGAACAAGGCAGAATTCCGCGTTCTGTGAGAGATGCTGCCGAGGGACCGGTCCCTCGGCAAAGCCTGCGGCAATGGCGCGCTGTGCCATTTCGTGGATGCCGATTGGGCCGGGACCGCCTCCAACGCCCTGGAAGTAATGCTTCGGCATGCCCCCGATGGCTTCAATGGCGGTCAGAATCAACGAACCAATGCCATCGCGGCGAGCCACGTTGTGCACGCCACCCTCGCGCCGCCAGCCTCCCACTTCCATGATCTTGGAGGTTACCTCGGTAGCATCCCCGTAGTCTCCACCCTTGATACCGATGACCTTGACGCTGTCTACGGGATGTCCTTTCGGCACCCATATCCGGTGAAGATGCTTTTCGGCTACGACCAACAAAATGGGATAGCCTGCAAGGCCACCGAAATGGGCAAATGCTCGGGCCGTGTTTCCGGCCGAGGAGCAGATGAGCCCCGGCACGCCATGATCCTCGAGCCGCTGCAACGTGGTTACGGCTTCCATGTCCTTGAAGGTCGTCGTCGGACACATGGCTCCGCGTTCAGGCCAATACCCGTGAAAGGAGATCCACAGATCAGAGAGCATGAGCTCCTTGGCCAGTCCTTCGCTTTTAAAGCATACCGACCCTGCATTCAGCCTGCCGGGTTTGGAAACCGGTAACCAATCCACCCATCGCCACAGACCGGGAAGATCCCGCGGCGTCAGCTCATTGGCATATTCAGCGCGCAACAGCGCCTTGTCGTGATAGCGAACGGTGTATTCGTCCTCAATCCGATCCTGGGTACCCAGACAACGAAGTTGATACTTGGACATGTCGGCGAGCGGTCGTGAACGATAGAGGGCGCTTTGCGGGAGGCTGTGAAACGTACATAGATACGGTGCTTCGCTGTCCCCGGATCCTGCATAAAAAGACATCTAAGCATCGCATCGCAAGAAATTGACTACTCAGATGTCTATAATGGTTGTGTTCCTAGAAAAATCACCTCTTATTCCACACTGCGACCCATCTTTCAAAAAGACTATGAAATACTCTCTCCTTCTCTCTCTCGCAGCAGCATTTACTATCCTTGCAGGCTGCCAAATGACCGATTCCACACCACAGGAGGTTGAAGCCCCTGTAGATACTGCTTCAGCAGAAGCTGCCTTCGATGCTATCAAATCCCTCGAAGGCACGTGGGAAGGTTCACTTGTCTTCAGTGACGGTCGTGAAATGCCCACAAGTAATGAGTTCAAAGTGGTCTCGGGCGGAAATACGGTCGTAGAAACGCTGATTGAAGGTGATGTCGAAATGGCAACTACCTATACCATGGAAGGTGGTAGTCTCCTGACTAAACATTATTGCGTTTTGGGCACGGAACCCACCTTTGTAGGCACGCTGACAGACGGTGGCTCCATCGAGTTTGTACCGACAGCAGGTACTCCATACACCGTCGGGGAAGATGATTTCGTGACAGGTATGACTTTTGACGTCTCCGAAGCGGCATCCCAGACCCTTCGCAGAACTGGAATAATCTCAGTGGATGGCCAAGATGTAACCAACGAGGCAATTCTGACGAGAACGACAGAAGAGTAGGTTCTGATCACCAACCCGTGCCGGTATTCGCGAGACACTATCATCAGCCTGCATCCACCGGAACTTCACTTGCCCGGCGTCTTTCAGTCGTGGTATATTTCGCGCTCGCTGAAAACCACTGCTCCACAGCGTTCGGTGGTCAACACTACGCGAAACGTGCCCGTAGCTCAGCTGGATAGAGCGTCTGACTACGGATCAGAAGGTCGGGAGTTCGAATCTTCCCGGGCACGCTAGAAAGCCCCGAAGGCATCCGCCTTCGGGGCTTTTCTATTCGACAATTTTCTCTTCGCAGATCTTGATCAAATCCCCAACATCATCCCCCATCGGATTCGAAGTCAAGACGAATGACTTCGAAACGCGGTCATATTCAACCACACCGTGCTTGGTCAGCGTGATTTTCGGCCAGCGCATCAAGATTCGCTGATAGTACTCCTGAACCGATGCGTCGTGATCCGCCAATCGCGCCGCCAAGTGCTCCTTCGAGCACGTCCCACCATTCTCCAGTAACTCTTTGATGATGACCGGCTGATACACCTCGGACATGGACATGGTGTCGGTCAAGAAGAGGCGCAGCTCCGAAAAGGTCATCTATTCAGGTGTGCAAATTCAACGTCAGGATCAGAAACTACGGCACGACCCGCCGCCGCCAATACTCCCAAATCATAACCATCGCGGCCGTATCCAACTTGCAGTAGC
>JAAZVD010000042.1 GCA_018623785.1 Bacteroidota bacterium
GCCAGGGCTGCCGCAAACGAGGCAATTTCGGAAGATTTCATGCGGAGGCGATGGTCCGCCATACCGCCTGTAATCGAATAGCCGCTCTCTACAACGTAGAGACGGTTCATGCCGTCCATGGCTTCGGGATCACGACCCGCGGCAAAGCCGGCAGAAGCTGCCACCGGGTCAGGGCCGGTAGATGCGAACAGATCCGCATCGAGACTCAGGATGACCTTGGCGGCAGAAAGATCATGGTTGACACGCGCCGATCGACCGTAAGCAGCACGCACGCCCTGAGCGGCATTGTTGCCGACGACGCCGTGGTAGTCCACCCAGCGTACCGAGTCGAACCGCTGCTCCATCTGCCGGCGCACGACAGCCATCGTCATGGACGAGGTAGGTTCCGCGATAACCACGATGCGGGACGTTGTGGACAGATCGGAAACAAACGTGCGGAACGTGGCCCGATCAGAAACCGTATCCTGATTGCGGACGGCGCCAAGACGGTCCGGATCATAGAGTGCGAGGATCGAGGCCTGCTCGAAAAGATGCGTGGCACCATGGCTGTCCGGATGATCCGGGTTGCCTTCTACTTTGGTGGGCCGACCATCGAAGCTCTCGACCAGGAGTGGGCGCAACACACCGCGGAACGGCATCGAAGTGGCGTACTGGACAGGAACACCCTCCACGCGGTCCTCAGGCTGCCGCACATAGGGCACGATGGTTTCAACAGGCTTACGGCATGCCGTAAGACCGGCCATGGCCATCGAAGCACCCATCAGCTGGATGAACTGTCGCCGGGTGGCGCCACCGTTGCCTTCCGTGGCGGGACCATCGGAAGCGCCGGGGAGAAATTCCCCCGCATTCATCTGCTTGAATTCGTGCGACCCTTCCAGGTGGCTGATGCTGCGCCAGAACCGGTTGCGTGGCTGGTCAGCCAACTCCGGGCTGTCGTCAAGTACAGGAAGCTCGATCATGATAATGGCAATTCGGTGCGTACTCGGAATGAGCGCATTCTCCGATCAATAGTGACAAGCAGAGCAGTTGGTGGGGGGTTCGATGCCTTCGGCGTTGATGCGCTGAAGGTTCTGCTCAACGAAATCGTCCGCGTACTCATATCCCATCGTCGTGATCTCGTCGTTCGGACGCAGGAACTGCTCGGGATTCCGATGGCATTCCAGACACCATCCCATGGACAGAGGTTCGGCCTGATAAACCACCTCCATTTGGTCGATCCGGCCATGGCAGGATTCGCAACCTACACCGTTGTTGGTGTGGACGGCATGACTGAAACGGGCATAGTCAGGCAGCTTGTGCACCTTGATCCACTCGATGGACTGACCCGTGGCCCAACTTTCCCGGACCGGCAGAAGCTTAAGCGACTCGGTCCGGATCTGGCTGTGACAGTTCATACACGTCTGCGTCGCCGGTACGTTCGAATGCGCCGCATCCTTCACGTTCGTGTGGCAGTACTGGCAGCTGATTCCCAGCTGGCCTGCGTGCAGACGGTGGCTGTATTCAACCGGTTGCTCCGGTGCGTAACCCACGTCGGTATACTCGGGGGAGAAATAGTACCAGATGAAAAAGATGGCGAAAACGCCGCCAGCCAGGGACCCTGCGAGGGTCAGGTGCGGCAGGATGTTCGCCTTTCTGGGGAATATCTGAGGCATCCCTTGAAAGGTCTGTCGGGTGGTGTGGAATCACAGAGCGCGGAAACTTAACGATTACCGCCTCGCGATAGAAGTTCACGCGTCTTGAATTTAGGAGGAATAGGCCTCAAAGGGTACCCCTTCCATCGCCTCTTATCGCAGCGAAAGGGGCAATCGTTTGGAAAAAACCTGCCGGAAGACAGATTGAACCGGCACCATCACTGACGCTGTCCCTGACTGAGCCTAAGAAATCGGATAGTCAAAAGAATGGCCGCCGCTGTTAAACCCAGCACCAAACCGATCCACAACCCTTGCTCCTGCATACCCAACGGAAAGGCCAGTACATACCCCGAAACAAGACCTACGCCCCAGTACGACAGCACCGACAGAATCATGGGCTGATACGTGTCTTTCATACCGCGGAGGGCGCCCATTACGGCCACCTGCACGCCATCGACAACCTGGAACGCCGCCGCGAAAAACAGTAGGGGAACGGCCGTCGCAATGACAGCCTGGTTGGCCGGCTCAGCAAGATCGAGATAGAGGGAAACGACACGAAGAGGAAACACCAGGAAAAGCACCGCCGTGCATACCATGAATGTTACCGAGAGCCCGACCCCGACCAGACCCGCACGGCGTGCTTCGACAGGCTCGCGTTTCCCGATCGCCTGTCCAACCCGCACGGAAGTGGCCATTCCGATTCCCAGCGGCACCATGAACGTGAATGCGGCACACTGAACGGCAACCTGATGCGCTGCCAACTGCGTGGTCCCGATCCATCCCATCATGATGACGGTCAGCATGAAAAGTGAGGTTTCGATACCCATAGAGGCGCCGATGGGCCACCCAATCCGGAACAGTTCCCGGAACATGCTTGGGTCCGGTCTGGATAATCGCGAAAAGATGTGGTAGCGCCGGAAGTCAATCTCTCGTGCCACCCACAACGACAGCAACAAAAAGTTGACCGTGTAGACGCCCGTCGAGGCCCATCCCGTGCCCACCAGACCCATGGCGGGAAATCCGAACTTGCCAAACATCAGGACCCAATTGAGGAAGATATTCACCCCGACACCGCTCAGCACGATTGCCGTCACCGCCCGTGGCCGGGAGACCGCCTCGGCAAATGAGCGCAGCGCCACCATTCCCAGAAAGGGAAATATGCCCCAGGAAATGGCTTTCAGGTAGGCATCCGCGCCACGCACATTGACGTCAGACTGCCCAAGCAAGCGCAGCAAGGAGCCCCCGTTCTGGATAATTACGAAGGCCAGCGTGCCCAGTCCGGCAGCCAGCCATAATCCTTGCCGCACACTTCGCCCGATGGCATCCTCGTCGGCTGCGCCAAAAGCCTGGGAAACCAGCGGCCCCACAGCCATGAGGATTCCCATGCAAAAAATGAGGGTGTTGAAGAAAATGGTATTGCCAAGCGCCACACCGGCCAGGGCTTCAGGACCGAGGCGACCCACCATGACTGTATCCACAAAGCCGAGGGAAATGTGGGCCAACTGTGTCACGACAATGGGGAGTGCGAGCGTCATGGTGGCTCGCGCTTCAATACGGTATGGCCGGATGCGTGGCACGGTGTCAGCGCTGCGTTCTCTGTACTGAGATGTCTATGCCGTGGTGTCTGGACTCGGACAAAATCGATCGAGAAGCCGGCATGATAGGGGCTCCTTCCCCAAGTCACCAAGCATATTTCGTGTATCTTCCAGCCCCAATACATGGCCCACTGCCCGCGCCCCATCTTATTCTCCATGCGTCCCGACGACGAATACATCACCGTGCCATCTACACGGCCGCACTCAAAGGGCGAAACCGTCGATGTCAGCGTGGTCATCGTCAACTACAACGTACGGGATTTCCTTGTTCAGTCGATACGCTCGATAAAGCAGGCAGCCAGCCGTTTGACCATCGACATTTGGGTCGTCGACAATAATTCCGTCGACGACTCGGTGGAAACGATTCGGCGGGATTTTCCGGATGTACACCTTATTGCCAACACTGATAACGCTGGCTTCGGCACGGCCAACAACCAGGCCATCCGTGAATGTCAAGGCGAATTCGTTCTGATACTGAATCCGGACACTATCGTGCAGGAGGATACGCTGGAGACAATGGTATCCTTCATGCGAACGCATCCGTCCTGCGGAGCCCTCGGCTGTCGGATACTGAATCCCGATGGATCCTTTGCCCCGGAGAGTCGGCGAGCCTTCCCCACACCGTCCATCGCCTTCTGGCGAATGACGGGACTCGGCAAGCTGTTTCCTCGGAGCAAACGTTTCGGTGGGTACAATATGACGTATCTGCCTATCGATGAAGCGGCCGAAGTAGATGCCTTGAGCGGTTCCTGCATGATGACGCGCCGCGAGGCCCTCCTGGGCCCTCGCGGCGCGGGGCTGTTCGATGAGGACTTCTTCATGTACGGAGAGGATCTTGACCTGTGCTACCGCATCCAGCAAGCGGGATGGA
Organism: Bacteroidota bacterium; assembly: GCA_018623785.1. Taxonomy (GTDB): domain Bacteria; phylum Bacteroidota; class Rhodothermia; order Rhodothermales; family UBA10348; genus JAAZVD01. Next base: position 4,098 of record JAAZVD010000042.1, read on the forward strand.
GCATCTGGTACACTCCCGATACGTGCATCATCCACTACAAAGGGGAGAGTACCAAGAAGGGCGAAATCCGGTACGTGCGTCTTTTTTACGGCGCCATGCTGTTGTTCATCGAGAAGCACCTGGACCATCAGCCCGCCACCGTCCCGGCATTCCTGTTGCGGTTTGGTATCATGCTGCGTGCCTCGTTCACGCTGCTCGGGAATGGTTTGAGACGACTGCTTCCGCCTGCCCTGGACTTCGGGGGGGTTTACGCGGCAACGGTCATGATGGCCTACCTGCGATTCGAGCAAACAGGAACGACCTTCACGCCCCGGTTTCTGGCAACGGTGGCACCTGCCCTGGCCTTGGTGGCTATCCTCGCCATTGCTCTTGGAGGCGGGTATCGTCGAAGTCGCCAGTACCCCTTTTTACCTGTCTTCATCGGCTTGTCGGTTGCCTTTCTGGTGGTCTCTACCCTGTCGCTATTCCTGCAGCAGTTTGCCTTCTCGCGGTTTGCCCTGCTCACGAGCCTGCCCCTCTCGGCCCTACTTCTCTCGTCGTGGCGACTGGTCAAGGCCCGTAAGCGGCTTGCGGGTCGATCTGCGATCTTGGTGGGCAGCGCGGCGGAAGCAGGTCGCCTGCATCGGCTCATGGCGGCCCACCCCCGCCCCGAGTTCACGTTGGCGGGATATGTTTCTGACGAAGATGAAGCTGCCGAAGCAGGACGCGTACCCCGTGTGGGGCGACCGTCTGGACTAAGGGACCTGGTCCGTATCCGGGGCTATAATGACATTGTTTTCGCTGCCGGCGACGTCGCCAATCAAACCATCATCCGCCATATGCAGGCGCTGCGCGATCTGGATGTCCAGTTCCGTATTCTGAGCGCAGGCGGCGACCACATCATCGGAAAGGCCACGATCAATCATCTGGCGGCGGGCTCCCTCTCCGGTGCCCCGCCACGCGTTGTTGAGTTGCGTAGCCCCGCTGCTCGCCGGTTTTTTGACTGGTCCGCAGGCTTACTGCTGGCTCTGCTCTACCCTGTACTTTGGTTGGCCAGTCGCTGCACGGGTCCCGAATCCGGGCTGCGTCGCGGCGTGAAGCGGCTCGAGGGGCTCCCCGGTGTATTTGTGGGGTCCATGTCTCTCGTTGGAACATCGGAGCGATCCAAAGACGTTATTCCCGACATCTGGGGTATGCAGCCCGGCCTGTTTCCCGTATCGAACTCCCTTTCTCCTGAGGAGTTGGAGGACGAAGACCTTCTGCGTTCGGCGTGGCATTATCTTACCCACCAAAGCCCGGCGCTTGATGCAGCCATCATAGTGGCTGGTTTCGGCTCTCCACAGTCTTCGGAAGCCGCCTGAAACCGGCCAAGCTGCCGTAACCCTTGGTCCATCCACCAACCCATTTTCCGCATGGCGGCCCCTTCGACTTCCCATTTGCTGGAATTTGAGCTTCCCCTGTTCGAATTGGAGAAGAAACTCGACGAGATGCGCTCCATCCGCAACGAGGAGACGGGCGCTGACCTCGAGACAGCTATCCAGGAGCTTGAAAAGCGTGTCGAGGAATTACGCACCTCCATCTACCACAATTTGACGCGGTGGCAGCGGGTGCAAATCGCCCGCCATCCGGATCGGCCCTATTCCCTGGATCATATCGAGAACCTGACAGAGGGCTTCGTGGAATTGCATGGTGATCGTCTGTTTGGCGACGACCCCGCGATTGTAGGCGGCTTCGCGACGTTCAAGGGCTCCCGTTACGGTGGCCAGGATCAATCTGTCATGGTCCTGGGGCACCAAAAAGGCCGGGATACCAAGAGTCGTAAATACCGTCGTTTCGGCATGCCCAATCCGGAGGGATACCGCAAGGCATTGCGGCTCATGGATATGGCCGCCCGCTTCGGCAAGCCCATCATCACCCTGCTCGACACCCCGGGAGCGTTTCCCGGTCAGGAAGCGGAGGAACGGGGACAAGCCGAGGCCATCGCCCGAAACTTGCTTGAAATGGCCCGCATGCCGGTGCCCATCATTGTCATCGTTATTGGCGAGGGAGCTTCTGGAGGCGCACTCGGTATCGGTGTCGGGGATCGGCTCCTCATGCTGGAGAATGCGTGGTACTCCGTCATTTCCCCGGAAAACTGCTCCGCCATCCTGTGGCGATCCTGGGAGTACAAGGAGGATGCTGCGCGGGCACTTAAACTGACGGCTCCCGATCTGATCGAACAGGGAGTTGTGGATGCGGTTATTACTGAGCCCCTGGGAGGGGCCCACCGGGACCCGAAGGCTACTTCCCGGGCCATGGGCCATGCCATTGTATCCCACCTCGAGCAGCTACAGGGCCTGCCTCCGGAGGACCTTCTCGAGCAACGGCTTGCAAAGTATGATGCCATGGGGCCCTTCGAGACCATCTGATACCTGCTCCGCCCCGCCTTCCATGCCGTTCTCTCCGCACATTCATCGCCACCGGGTCCGCTTTCGAGAATGTGATCCCATGGGTATCGTCTACCATGTCCACTACCTGGATTGGTTCGAGTATGCCCGCACCGAGGCATTGCGCGATGCGGGCGTGCCCTACGCGGATATAGAGAACGGCGGACTGACACTGCCCGTAACGCATCTGGAAGTGAGCTATCGGGAATCAGCCCGCTATGATGAGGTGGTGCTTGTCGAAACCACGCCGGAGCTCTCGGCATCGACCGTTCGAATCAGCTGCCACTACCGTGTGCTCCGCGAAAAGGACGAAACCCTGTTGGCCACGGGAAGGGTAGATCTGTGTTTTTTTGATCCGCAGCGTGGGCGCCCGGTACGGGCGCCCGAAAAAGTGATCAAACTGATGGTGGAATCCGCCTGAATCGGAACCTTCCAGCCGCTGGACCTTCCTACTCCTCCTTTCATCTACCAATTCCTGCCAACCGATCGGCCGCCCCTGAAGACACGGTTACTACCCTCCGCTTATTTCTCTTTTCGCCAAGTTGTAACCCGCCATGCTGCAGGAGCAGAGCCGGCTATTCCAAAGACTCCTTTTTTTTGCTGACGCCGTGATCGTGGTGGTCAGCTGGATTCTGGCCTATTACACCCGGTTTGAGCTGTTTCCCTGGCTGGGGATCTTCCCCCTTCCCGAATGGCTGCCGCTGTCCATGTACACGCGCTTCATTCCCTGGGTACTCATCCTGTCCATGCTCGTTTTCTGGGCCTCGGGGCTCTACGTACCCGACCGGGCGCAACGAATCACGACCCTGATCTACACCGTCGGCAAGGCTATTGCCATCGGAATCCTGTTTGCCGCCGCAGCCACGTCCTTCTACCGGGCCTTTTACTTTTCCCGGCTGCACATGCTGCTTTTCGGAATGTATCTGCCGATGCTGCTTGTGCTTCTGCGCCTGAGCATATTCTACTATCTCAAGCAGGGACGTCGGCAGGGACGCTTCTTGCGTCGCGTTCTGATCATCGGCGCCGGCCGGATCGGCCGGCGCCTGGAAGACGCCTTTCGGCAGTATCCCTGGATGGGGTTCGAGACCGTCGGCTTCCTGGACGATGCCCGGGCGGATGAAAACGACGTCATCGGCACCACGGCTGACCTGGGTGCGGTATTGGACCGTTTCGACGCCGCGGGAACGCCCGTGCAGTATGTCTACATTGCCCTGCCCATGTCTGCCACAGACAGGATTACCGCCCTAGCCAACGAAATGTCCTCGCGTCTGGCGCACGTCTGTCTGGTGCCGGACCTTTTCCACCTCGACATCCTGAACAGCAGGATCACAGACATTGGCGGCCTGCCCGTCATCCACATGATCGATGAGGCACCGCTGGATTTCCGGCGCGCCATCAAGCGACTCATCGACATCGCATTCTCGCTCGTTTTCCTGCTGGTGACCTTCCCTATCCTGCTGCTCATTGCCTTGGCCGTCAAGCTTTCCTCCCCCGGTCCTGTGTTCTACCGGCAGGAACGCATGGGGCTGAACGGGTTGACCTTTGACATGCTCAAATTCCGGTCCATGCCGGTCGACGCCGAGCAGGAATCGGGCGCCGTGTGGGCAAAGCCCGGCGAAAAACGAGCAACGCGTGTCGGTGCCTTCCTTCGAAAGACCTCACTCGACGAACTGCCCCAGTTCGTCAACGTGCTCAAGGGCGACATGTCCGTGGTAGGCCCACGGCCGGAACGGCCCGTCTTCATTGATCAGTTCCGGGACCAAATCCCCAAATACATGCTCCGCCACAAAATGAAAGCTGGTATCACGGGATGGGCGCAGGTCAACGGCTGGCGCGGTAATACATCCATTGAGAAACGGATCGAATTCGATCTCTTCTACATCCAGAACTGGTCGTTGCGCCTTGATCTGAAGATCATGCTCATGACCCTGTGGAAAGGGTTCGTAAACGAAAATGCCTACTAGGGGCCATACAGGCCTTCAGGGAATTCTGCCATCATCCAGATCCAGAACATATCACTGGCATTCGGGTCGCAAGTCATCCTCGACCGTACGTCCTGGGCGTTGCGGGTCGGTAAACGCTACGGCTTGGTCGGCCCCAACGGGGCTGGTAAAACGACGCTCCTGAAACTTCTCTCAGGCGAAATGCAAGCTGACGATGGTGACATCGTGTTTGCCGGCCAAACCGTGGGCTACCTCCGGCAGGAAACCGAGGAAGTGGGCACCGGGACTACGGTGCTGGATGAAGCCATCACAGCGTTCCAGGAGACGCTTGATCTCGAACAAGAAGAGCAGCGGCTGATTACCGCCATGGACGCTCATGTGGATCACACCTCCGACGAGTATCAGCGCCTGATGCGTTCGTTCGATGCGGTCCATCAACAGTTGCTGGCCAAGGAGATCCATCTTATCAAGCCACGTACGCAGTCGGTTTTGGGTGGTCTGGGTTTTGAAACAGACGACTTTGGCCGGGAACTGGCGACGTTTTCCGGTGGCTGGCGCATGCGCGTGGCGCTGGCCAAACTACTCCTTCGCCAACCGGATGTGCTGCTCCTGGACGAGCCCACGAACCACCTCGACATCGACTCCATTGACTGGCTGGAAGATTATCTCAAGTCCTACCCCGGGACGGTGGTACTCGTATCGCACGACCGCTACTTCCTCGACCGGATGGTGGATAC